>DATFCC010000423.1:0-9531 GCA_035253505.1 Hyphomicrobiaceae bacterium | reverse complement strand
CCAACGACCCGGAGCTGCGCCTGGACATGGAGTTTCGGCCGGGCGACATGCAGTTTCTGCACAACCACCAGATACTGCACTCGCGTACCGATTTCGATGACTGGCCGGAGCCCGAGCGCAAGCGCCACCTGCTGCGGCTGTGGCTTGCGGTTCCGGGTGCGCGCCCCCTGCCGGAAGTGTATGCCGAGCGCTTCGGTTCGGTCACGGTCGGCGACCGGGGCGGCATCATCGTGCCGGGCGCGGTGCTGAACGCGCCGCTCGAGGCGGTCTAGGGCTTGTACTCAGCTTGCCGCACGGCAGAACTGCCCGTCAGAACGGACGGGTTCCCTGCAGCGAAGTGAACGGTGAGTTGAGGCCAATAGCAGTCGCGGCAACAGCATACTTGTCCGGCGTTTGCGCCCTGATACAAGCGTCAGTTGGCAAACAGTATTGCGGGTGGACTCATGCCGGAACAGCAGTTTGACCAGCGCGCTTGGCTCGAGAGGATTGCCTATTCAGGATCGACCGCCCCGACACTGGAGACCCTCAACGGTCTGGTCTTCGCGCACGCGCACGCCATCTCCTACGAGACACTCGACATCATGCTGGGACGTCCGCCGAAACTGGACGTCATGACGCTTCAAGACAAGATGATCGGCCGCAAGCGCGGCGGATATTGCTTCGAGCAGAACATGCTCTTCAGGGCAGGGCTTAGATCGCTCGGCTATCGCATTACCAGTCTGCAAGGACGCGTGATCCGCGGATTGCCGATCGACGCACCGCGGCCCGCCATCCACATGCTGTTACAGGTGGAATTGGCGGAAGGGACATACCTCGCGGATGTCGGGTTTGGAAATCTGGCACCGACGCGCGCTCTCCTGCTGAAGTCAGGGATCGAGCAGGAGACCCCCCACGAGACGATGCGTTTCATCGATGTCCGAGGCGAACTTACTCTGCAGGCGCGACTGAAACACGGCTGGGAGCACATCTACCGTGTCATCCCTTATCCGAGGGTCGATGCAGAGTACGATATCACCAATTGGTACACGGCCACACACCCTGAGACGCCGTATCCGGGCAATATCATCGCGGCGCGGCCGGGGCCCAATGGAACGCGGATCACCATGTACAATGCGCGCGTGACAACCCGCGATGCCGACGGCAGCGCACGAAGGCGTTGGCTCAAGGGCGAGAGTGAATTTCACGACGTCCTACGTGGCGAATTCGGCTTGAACCTGTCCGATGACGAGATCCGCCAGTGCATCGATGTGATGCATCAGAAGGGCACAGGGGACAATCCGCATCCCTTCTTCGGCTAGCCGATGTCAGCACTGGGGCCATGAGTTCGCTCGCCGCAGCGCTCGCCGGCGCAGCAGAAGTCGCTCGCATTTTGGACGTGGTCCCGGCACCGCAGCAAGCTCCCGCATCTTCGAGGCGGACGCACATGCAGTGGCGTGCATGCACTTGATCTGCTCTCAGGGTGTGCGGGCGGGAGCGGCGCGCAGCAGCAAGGCGAGCGGCACCGAGACGGCGGCCGTGATGGCCATCATGTAGAAGGCATTGAGGTAGCCGATCATCGCCGCCTGGCGGTTGATCTCGTTGGAGAGCCGCATCAGGCCGATGGTGGTGGCGGGGTTCCACAGCTCGGGCACTCCTTGCAGGAGCAGCGCCTTCTCGTAGGGCGTGATGAACTCCGTCATGCGCGAATAGTTGGTGGTGGTGGAGCGCACCAGGACCAGGATCGACAGCGAGATGAAGAGGCTGGAGCCAAAGTTGCGCATCATGGTGAAGACGGCCGCGCCCTCGGTGATCTGGTGGGAGGGAAGCGTGGCGAACGCCATCACCGTCATCGGCGTGAAGGCGATGCTCTGCCCGAGCCCCATCAGGTAATTGCTCCAGAACACGCCGGAGTCGGTGAGGTTGATGTCGAACTGCGCCATCCAGTAGCCGCCGATGGCCTGGATGGCCATGCCGGCGGCGATGGCGAAGCGGGGCGCAATGCGCGTCAGCTGCACGATGAAGAAGAAAGCGGTCCAGTTGCCGATGCCGCGCGCCGCGATCAGGTGCCCGATGATGCTGTCGGGGTAGCCGCGCAGGTCGTGCAGCAGGCTCGGGAACAGGGTCAGGCTGGTGAAGTTCATCGTCCCCATGACGAAGGCGATGATCGTGCCGATGGCGAAGTTGCGGTCGAGCAGCAGGCGTGGGTTGAGGAAGGGCTTGTCGGCGGTCAGGCAGTGCACCATGAAGACCCAGAAGGACAGGGTGCCGACGAAGGCCCACATGCAGATCTCGCGCGAGTCGAACCAGTCCAGCCGCTGGCCGCGGTCGAAGATGAGCTGCGCCGCCAGCAGCGCCAGCGACAGCGCGAGAAAACCGATCCAGTCGAAGTGCAGCGCGGAGCGCTCGGTGCGGTCGGAGAGGGCGAACCAGATGCACACCAGCGCGCACATGCCGGCCGGCACGATCATGAAGAAGGCGGCGCGCCAGTTGTAGGCCTCGCTCGCCATGGCACCGAGGATCGGGCCGAGCACCGGCCCGAACACGGCGCCCACCCCCCACATCACCAGCGCCAGCGGCTGGAGGTGGCGCGGGAAGGTGCTGAGCAGGATGGCCTGCCCCATCGGCATGATGGGCGCGCCGAACAGACCCTGCGCGATGCGCGCCAGGATGAGCGCTTCCAGGCTGTTGGCGATCCCGCACAGGAAGGAGGACACTGTGAAGCCGAGCACGGTGCCGAACATCATGTTGCGCCAGCCCATCCGGTTGGAGAGCCAACCGGTCATGGGAGTGGCGACGGCCGTGGCGACAAGATTGAGCGTCACCACCCAGGAGATCTCGTCCTGGGTGGCCGAGAAGGTGCCGCGCATCTGCGGCAGCACCAGGTTTGCCAGCGTGACGGTCATGCCGAACAGCATGTTCGACAACTGCACCATCAGCAGGACGAGCCATTGGCGGGGGCTCAGGCTGAAAAGCCCGCCGTGCGCTGCTGCTGCACTCACCGGTAGCGCTTCCTCGGTCTTCTTTTGCGGGCCGCGACGGCCCGAACTTGGTGCAGTCTAACGCACAATCTTCGGCCGCGCTCGCCGTGGAGGAGAGGTCAGCACCCCGCTCCCCGGAGGGCTGCCCACCCCGCGAGTTGCAAGGGCTTCAAGGCCGGATATCCGGCCGTGCCTGTCGGCCCTTGAGACTGCGGGGGCGCCATCGCGAGAGACTGCCGCCGACCACGCCGCAAACCGCCATCCTCCTGAGCCTGTCGAAGGACGGGCAGCGCGCTCCATCCATGGTTCGGCAGGCTTACCAAGGTGTCGGAGAGGTGGCATGGGTGCGTCAACACGCGGCGGCGCAGGCGAGGTGGCGGATCCCCGCCTTCCCGACGCGAAGGCGGGGATCTACGTTGAGAGTGTGGGGCCGCGAGCCGTCCTGACCCTGGCGCAGGCCGGGCTGCGCGTGCTTTTCCCAGTTCGACCGGCTCGGCACGTGGTCGCAGGGAACCGCGCCGCGCGAACCCGGTCCTGAGCCCGTCGAAGGATGGCCCGACTCGTGACAGGATGGAGGAATGCCTCTCCGCAACTCCGGCGCCGGCTACGGATCGCTCACCAAGCTGCTGCATTGGCTGATCGTACTGCTGTTCGCGCTGCAGTACGTCTCGGCCGCGATCATGCTGCGCACGCCGGCCGAAGCCACCACGCTCGGTCTTGGCCAGAACGCCTATTACAACTGGCACAAGTCGCTGGGCCTCGTCGCGCTCGTGCTGGCTGTTGCTCGCCTCTTCAACCGCCGGGCCGGCGAGCTGCCGCCATGGGCGCCGACCCTCACGCTCGTCGAGCAGAAGATCATCCATCGCGCCGAGCAGCTTCTCTATGCGGCGATGCTCGTCATGCCGCTGAGCGGCTTTCTCTATGTCATGGCCGGGGGCTACGGCGTGCTGCTGTTCGGCGCCGTGCCCTTGCCCAACCCGCTGCCGCTATCGCCGCTGCTCGCCGCCACGGCAAAGTGGGTGCACGTGGCGAGTGCCATGCTGCTCCTGCTGCCGCTCGGCGCCCATCTCGCCATCGTGCTCGGTCACCACTTCGGATTGCGCGACCGCCTCCTCCACCGCATGCTGCCGCGAAGGGCCGGCAATCGCAGCGGGTAGCGCGTGCCGACAGGGTCTGTGGCGGCAGCAGGCCCCGATGGGCGAGCCTTATTGCACCGCACGATCCGCACGGCTGGCACGCGGCGCAATACGCCTCGCTATTGCGCCCTACGTCCACTCATCAGGCGCAGTCGGCGCAAGCAGCACCACGGCCCGACCCGTCCTCGCGGCAATCGACCTATCCCGAGAAGGGGGCTTGTGCAGCTCAACGCGCTGGCGGAGCCGGTCGGCCTTGGCCGGGCTGACCCGCCCGACGGCCGCTTGCGGGGTGGCCCGGCGCGCTTTAGCACTCCGGCTGGGACAAAGAGAGGACCCGTATGCTCGATCTGCTGAGCGGTATCCGCGTGGTGAGCTTCAATCATTTCCTGCTCGGGCCGATGGGCATTCAGGCGCTGGGCGACCTCGGCGCCGACGTGATCGCCGTGGAGGGGCCGGACGGAGCGTGGCAGCGCCACTGGGCCGGCGGCAACATTTTCCACGACGGTCAGAGCGCGCTGCATCTCTGCGCCAACCGCAACAAGCGCAACGTGGCGATCGACCTCAAGTCTCATAAGGGCCGCGAGCTGGCGCTGCGCCTGATCGATACGGCCGACGTGGTGGCTGAGAACTACCGCCCGGGCGTGATGGACAAGCTGGGGCTCGGATACGAGGTGCTGAAGGCGCGCAAGCCCTCGCTCATCTATGCCTCGGCCTCGGGCTACGGGCCGAGCGGGCCCTACGCCGAGAAGCCGGGCCAGGACCTGCTGGCGCAGGCGCTGTTCGGCATGATGGCCATCACCGGGCAGGCGGCGACGGGGCCACGTCCGGCCGGCGCCTCCGTCATCGACCACCACGGCGCCGCGCTGTTCGCGATGGGCATCCTGGCCGCCGTCGTCCGCCAGAAACGGACGGGACAGGGCTGCCGCGTCGATGCCAGCCTCATGCAGTCGGCGCTCGACCTGCAGGCGGAATCGATCGTCGCCTGGGCCAATGCGCCGGCGCGGCCGCCTGGCCCACAGGCTTTCCGGCATGTCGCTGGCTGGTACTTCGCCGCGCCCTACGGCGTCTACGCCACCAGCGACGGGCACCTGGCCATATCGCTGTCGCCGCTGTCGGCGCTGGCCAAGGCCATCGACGAGCCAAGGTTGGCGGATTACGGCGACAAGGACACCTGGAGCAAACAGGACGAGATCACCGAGATGATCGCGAGCAAGCTTGCGCAGGCGACCACCGCGCAGTGGACCGCACGCATGGAGCCGCTCAAGATCTGGCATGCACCGGTGCAGGGCTACGCCGAGATCCTCGACGACCCGCAGGTCAACCACATGCAGGCGCTGATGACCGTGAAGGGCACCGGGGCGACCAATGCGCCCGTGACGCTCGTCAACCATCCCGTGCACTACGATGGGGCCAGCGCGTCCGTGCGCCTTGCGCCGCAGCCGCTCGGCGCGCAGACGGCCGAGGTGCTGAAGGAGATCGGCCTGTCCGACGGCGACATCACGGCGCTGGCGCGGGAGAAGATCGTCACCCTTCACCGTGCGAGCGCGCAGGCACCAGCAGGAGAGGCGTCATGAGCGAGTTCTACGTCAAGCCCGGCGACAGCGTCACGTTCGCCAAGACGGTGGGCGAGACCGACATCTACATGTTTGCCGGCATCACCGGCGACTTCGCGGTCAACCACGTCAATGAGCAGTACATGGCGCGCTCCAAGTACGGCCGCCGTATCGCCCACGGTGCGCTGCTGATCGGCTATGCCTCCACCTGCTCGACCATGATGATCGAGAAGTGCGGGAGCACGGGCGGTGGCGAGACGGCGGTGTCGCTCGGCTACGACAAGGTGCGCTTCCTGGGGCCGGTGTTCATCGGCGATACGGTCACGCTGACCTACACCATCGCCGAGATCGATCCGGTGAAACGGCGCTCGCGCAGCGACATCAAGATGATCAACCAGCGCGGCGAGCTGGTGGGCGTGGCGACGCACGTCCTCGCCTGGGTCAAGGACCAGGGGTGACGGCGATGGAGGGGCTGGCGGGCAGGCGGGCGTTGATCACCGGCGGCGGCGCCGGCATCGGGCGGGCCATCGCGCTCAAGCTGGCGCGAGAGGGCTGCGATATCGCCATCCTCGACATCGACGCCGCGGCCGCGGAAGCCACAGCCGGCGAGGTGCGGGCGATCGGGCGGAGCGCCCAGGCCGCGATGGGGAACGTGGGCGATGCAGCTTCGGTGCGCGGGGGTATTGCAAGTCTGGCGGAGGCCGGCGCGCCCTTCGACATCCTGGTCAACAACGCCGGCGTCGCCCGGCTCGGATCGCTGCTGACGATCTCGCAAGAAGACTGGCGCGACACGTTCGCCGTGAACGTGGATGGCGTATTCAACGTGACGCGGGCCGTGGTGCCCGGGATGGTGGAGCGCCGGCACGGTGCCGTTGTCAATTTGGCCTCGTGGCTCGGGCGTCGCGGGCATCCCGCGTTCAGCGCCTATGCCGCCACCAAGTTCGCGGTGGTCGGCATGACGCAGTCTCTGGCACCTGAGGTGGCGCCCCACGGGGTGCGCGTCAATGCTGTGTGCCCGGGACTGATCGGCGGCACGCCGATGCGCGATGCGCTCGATGCGGTGTCGGAGGCCGCCGGCCTGCCGCGCGCGGCGGAGCGGGCGAAGACGATCCCGCTCGGGCGCATCGGCACGCCCGAGGACGTGGCCAAGGTGGTGGCGTTCCTCGCCTCCGACGAGGCCGCCTACGTCACCGGTGCCTGCTATGACGTGACGGGTGGGATGTGGATGACGTGAGGTTGCCTCCCGCCGGCCGTGCGTGGAGTTGTCGAAAGTCGGGCTCTGCATCATCGCACGCCACTCCCCGCGGCTTGGTGACCTGGGCCACCGCCTTCGCGGGGGTGACGCCACTTGGGATGCGCCTCGCAACCTGCAAGCGTCATTCCCGCGAAGGCGGGAACCCGGTGCACGGATCGAAAAGAACTCATTTTGCGATGGTGCTGCTCTCGGCCGCCGATTGAGGGAAAGGCGTCGAATGCACGGAGCCCGCCGCTCTCCGCGGCTTGGTGACCTGGCCCCCGCCTTCGCGGGATGACGTCAAATGTTGGGCCGTGGACCGCCGCTAGCGACGACCCGCGGTTGCACCGGGACGGCGCGCGGGCAGTTGCACCTATCCAGGGGCTCGCACGCGACGGCGCGGCACGGGCGGGTGCAGCTCGCTGCGACCGGTCAAGCCGGCTTGAAGTCGAAGGCGTCCTTGAAGCGCACGAAGCGGCCCGCCGAGGGCGAGGGGAAGTGCGCGGTGCACATCAGGGTGGAGGTGTCGCAGAAGCGGCCGAACAGCTCGCGGCGCGAGCGGCCGGCCTGGGCGGAGTCGTAGTCCGACATCATGCCGAACTCGGGATAGCGCGCCTGCAGCGGCGAGTGGATCATGTCGCCGGTGACGACCGCGTCGGCGCCCGCCTTGCCGACGTGCACCGAGTAGTGGTCGATGGTGTGGCCGGGGGTGGGGATCAGGTTGACGAGATCGTTGAAGGCGAACTGGCTCTTGACGATGTCGACGCGGTTGGCGGCGACGATGGGGAGCACCGAGTCCGTCACCCACGGGCAGGTGGAGGCGTCGTCCTTCTGGCGCTTGGTCCAGTATTCGAGCTCGCGGTCGGCGAAGACGTAGCGGGCCTTGGGGAAGGTCGGCACCCAGCGGCCGTTCTCGAGTCGCGTGTTCCAGCCCACATGATCCACATGCAGGTGCGTGCACATGACGAAGTCGATGTCGCCCACGCCCACGCCCGTGGCCGCCAGGCTCTTCTCGAAGCGGTCCGACTTCATCATGTTCCAGAAGGCGCGCGTGGGGCGCGGCTTGTCGTTGCCGACGCAGGTGTCGATGAGGATGTTGTGATGCGGCGTCTGCACCAGGTAGCTCTGGATGCACAGCATCAGCTCGTTCTTGGGGCTCATGTAGCGCGGCTGCAGCCAGCCGCGGTTCTCCTCCAGCACCTCCTTGGTGAGGGCGGGGAAGAACGTCATCATGTCGAAGAACGGCCCCTCCTGCTCGACGATGCGATGGATGGTGATGTTGCCCACCTTGATGGGTTCGAGCATGTGAATTCCTCCGGGCTGGCGCCGGCGGAAATGGTAGCCGCGGCGCTTCCCTCCGACTAGGCGATGTTTGCACGCTGCCCCTGCGCTCGGCGCGCGGCTGGTGCATTGTCGATGGATGCGCGTGGAGCCTATGCTGCCCGGCAATGCCCGGATGAGGGAACGGAGGAGAATGCATGGGCCCCAGGATCATCGTCGTGCCGCCATCGGCCGAAACGGGCGAGATCGCCCGCCAGATGGCGCCCTCGGGCTTCGATCTGGTGCTGGTGCCGGAGAGCGGCGCGGGCCTCGAGGGTGCGCTCGGCGCGGCCGAGTACATGGTCTGCTACCCGAACGTGAAGATGCCGGACGCCTTCTATCGGGCAGCGCCGCGCCTGAAGCTCGTGCAGCTCCTGAGCGCGGGCTACGACGCCGTCGACATCGAGGCGGCGCGCCGCGCCAAGGTGCCGGTTTCCAACAACGGCGGTGCCAACGCGATCTCGGTGGCAGAGCACGCCATCATGCTGATGCTGACGGTGGCGCGCAAAGTGGTGTGGCAGCACCAGAATGTGTCTGGCGGCCGCTGGCGCGGCAACGGCCCGGCGCCGCGCATGTACGAGCTCTACGACAAGACGCTGGGCATCGTCGGGCTGGGCACCATCGGCAAGAAGGTGGCGCGGCTGGCGCGGGCCTTCGGCATGCGCGTGCAGTACTATGACATCGCCCGGCTCAGCGAGGACGCCGAGGACGCGCTGGGCGTGAAGTTCCGCCTGTTGCGCGAGCTTCTGCGCACATCCGACGTGGTGTCGCTCAACGTGCCGCTCAACGAGTCGACCCGTCACATGATCGGCGCCGGCGAGCTGGCGGCGATGAAGCCGACGGCGATCCTCGTCAACACCTGCCGCGGCCCGGTGATCGACGAGCCGGCGCTGTGCAAGGCCCTCAGCGACGGCAAGCTGTTCGGCGCCGGCCTCGACGTGTTCGACCAGGAGCCGCCGCCTGCCGGCAATCCGCTGCTCAAGCTCGACAACGTGGTCCTGACCGCGCATTTCGCCGGCCCGACCTGGGACAACCACGTGGCGCGTTTCCGCAACGCCTTCGACAACGTGCAGCGCGTCGCCCGCGGAGAGCCGGCGCTGTGGGTGGTGCCCGAGCTGGCGAGCGGGTAAGCGCGCACATCATGCGCATGGGTACGAGATGCATTCACATAAGCGCGCGGTGAGCGCCCACGCGCAACATACCCAAGGTGTCATGGTCGGGCTTGTCCCGACCATCCAGTTATCAGCGAGTTCCGGAGCTCGCTGAGATAGGATCCTCGGGTCAAGCCTGAGGCACTGATGGAAAATCTGGTGTCATCGTCAAACCTGCTA
>DATFCC010000422.1:0-3641 GCA_035253505.1 Hyphomicrobiaceae bacterium | reverse complement strand
TGAGCGCCGGCAGGTTGATGGCGTGCGGCGCACTATAGAAGCGGCCGGGAAGCGTTTACACGGGGCTGAGGATTTGTTCTTGATATGTTCTCAGGACCCGGGTACTCTGGCCAGGACCATCCGGAGCGGCGTCATGGAGGACAGCAAGATCGACCCGGACCGCACTCTCGTGGATGCCGAGCGGCGGCGCGGGCGCGGGGCACGGTCCAACAAGGTCGGGCGTTTCGAGGCCGAGCAGCGCGAAGCCTTCGACGACGGCTGGGAGAGCCTGGCCGAGCTCGAGCCATTCAAGACGGATGTTTATTCCGAGACGGCCAAAAGCATCATCTCCACCAACGACAGTCCCGATGTCGGGTTCGACCGCTCCATCAATCCGTACCGGGGCTGCGAGCACGGGTGCATCTACTGTTATGCCCGGCCGACTCACTGTTATCTCGGCCATTCGGCCGGCCTCGACTTCGAGACGAAGCTCTATGCCAAGGTCAATGCCGCCGAACTGCTGGAGCGCGAGCTGAGCCGCCCCGGGTATGCCCCGAACTATCTGGCGCTCGGCGCCGTCACCGACCCCTACCAGCCCATAGAGCGCGAACGCCGCATCACCCGCTCGGTGCTCGAGGTGCTCGAGCGGGCCTGTCACCCAGTGGGCATCGTCACCAAGTCCGCGCTGGTGACGCGCGACATCGACATCCTGTCCCGCATGGCGCGACAGAAGCTGGTCAAGGTGGCCATCTCCGTCACCACTCTCGATCGCACCGTCGCGCGCAAGATGGAGCCGCGGGCGGCGACGCCGCCGCGCCGCCTGGAAGCGATCCGGATGCTGAGCGAGGCCGGCGTCCCGGTCACTGTCATGGTCGCCCCGATTGTGCCGGCCATCAATGATAGCGAAATCGAACGCATCATGTCGGCCGCCCGCGAAGCCGGCGCGACCGAGGCCGGCTACGTCCTGTTGCGGCTTCCGCTCGAGATCAAGGACCTGTTCCGGGAGTGGTTGCAGAGCGAGTTTCCCAACCGTGCCGCGCATTCGATCGGCATTCTGCGGTCCATGCACGGCGGCAGGGACTACACGCCGCAGTGGGGCGTGCGCCAGCGCGGCCGAGGTCCCTACGCCGAGCAGATCGCATTGCGGTTCAGGCTCGCGGCCAAGCGCCTTCGCCTCAACGAGCAGACCTACAGGTTGCGTATCGATCTCTTTCGCCCGCCTGTGCCCGCCGGCGGGCAATTGCGCCTGCTTTGACAGCGGCGACCTCTGACGCGAAGGTCCTCCCGAGAGGGAAGGGTGATTCGCGCCATGCGGCCGACCTTCGAGCTCGAGGCCATCGAGCTCGAGATCAGCGGGGGACCGATTGCCGGTGTCGATGAGGCGGGCCGCGGTCCCCTCGCCGGCCCGGTGGTGGCCGCTGCCGTCGTCCTTGATCCCGCCTCCATCCCTGCGGGCATTGCCGACGGCAAGATGCTCGATGCCAAGTCTCGCCGTTCCGTCTATCAGGCCATCATGGCGACGGCGCAGGTCGGCATCGGCGTCGCCGGCGTCGATCGCATCGACGCCGACAACATCCTGAACGCCTCGCTGTGGGCTATGGCACAGGCGGTGGGACGACTCGAACACCGGCCCCGCCTGGTCCTGGTCGACGGAAACAAGGCTCCCTACCTCGACTGCGTCACCCGTCCCATCGTGCAGGGCGATGCCAGGTGCCTGTCGATCGCCGCGGCGTCGATCGTCGCCAAGGTGTCGCGGGATGCCATGATGGCCGAGCTCGCCCACGAATATCCACACTACGGCTTCGATCGGCACAAGGGCTACGGCACGCGCGAGCACCACGCCGCCATCGCCCGCCATGGCGTCACCCCGCACCATCGGCGCTCCTTCCGCCCCGTCCAGCTCGCCCTGGGGCTGGCCTCCGAAGCGCTCGCGGGCTCGTCGCTCGACAAGGCTGCGTCCCCCGGCTAGGGACACGGGCGATGATGCGACGCCTCTACGACTGGATGATGCGCATGGCCGGGCACGAGAAGGCCCCGCACGCGCTGTTCTGGGTGTCCTTCGTGGAGAGCTCCGTCTTTCCCATCCCTCCCGACGTGATGCTGATCCCGATGGTGCTGGCGCAGCGGGCGAAGGCCTGGCTCTTCGCCACCGTCTGCACGGTGGGGTCGGTGCTGGGCGGCCTCGCCGGCTATGCCATCGGCTACTACCTGTTTGAATATCTCGGAGAACCCGTCCTCAAGCTCTATGGATACGGGCAGAAGTACGAGGAAACGCGGGTCCTGTTCGACCAGTGGGGGCCCTGGATCCTGATCGCCAAGGGCTGGACCCCGTTTCCCTACAAGGTGCTGACCATCGCGGCCGGGGTGTTCAAGATGAGCATTGGCCCGTTCATCCTGGCCAGCATCGTCGCCCGCGCCATGCGCTTCTACCTGGTGGCGGCTCTGCTCTACTGGTTCGGCGAGCCGATCCGCGACTTCATCGAGAAGCGTTTGAGCGCCGTGACCACCATATTCGTAGTGCTCCTGGTGGGCGGCTTCGTCGCCGTCCGCTACGTATTCTGAGGTGGGTCCCGTGGCCGCGTATCTGCAAACCGCAACACCGATGCATACGTCGGCAGCCCGCCTCGGCTGGCTGGTGCTCGTCGTCGCCGTCTTGGTCATCGTGACGGCGCTCGCCTTCGAGCATCTGGGCGGATATCCGCCCTGCCCGCTGTGTCTGCAGGAGCGCTGGGCCTACTACGCCGGCATCCCCGCCCTCGCCGTCGCACTGCTCCTGCTGTCGAGCGGCCACAATGGCTGGGCGGCGCTGGTGTTCGCCGCCGTCGGGCTGGCCTTCCTGGCGAACACCGGGCTCGGCATCTATCACGCAGGTGCGGAATGGGAGTTCTGGCCCGGGCCGTCGACGTGCGCGGGCGCGCAGCCGCTCAGCACCGGCGCCGGCAACCTCCTCAACGACCTAGCCAAGACCAACGTGATCCGCTGCGACAGGGCGCCCTGGGTATTCCTCGGGTTGTCTTTCGCGGGCTGGAACGCCGTCCTCTCGCTGCTGCTCGCGGCAGGGGCCGCATTGGCCGCGGCCTGGGCCCGGCCGGGTCGCAGCTAAGGCCAAGCCGTTGCCGAAAAAGCGCTGTCGCCCGGAGACGCTCTGCCTATACTCGCGCCAACGGGAAAGCACGCCGCCGGGAAGAGCAGGAAGCAAACCACGCGGAGGGAGCATGCGCCTCACGAGCCTGCTGAGTGCCCTCGCTCTTGCGGCCAGCGTACCGTTGATGGTGCTGGCGCAGGAGGCCGGGCAGTCGCAATCGATGGTGGTGGCTGCCGCCAAGGCGGCGAAGCACAAGAAGGCCGTCCCCAAGAAGAAGACAGTCAAGCCCGCGGGGCCGCCGGCGAAGCTGCTGTTCGGTGCCGCCAAGTCCCCGGCGCCGATGGGTGCGCGCGCGATCGGCTTCTACGCCAAGGGTTGTCTTGCGGGCGCCACGGCGTTGCCGATCGACGGGCCGGCCTGGCAGGCCATGCGGCTCTCGCGCAACCGCAACTGGGGCCATCCCAAGCTCGTCGCCTTGGTCGAGAAGCTGGCGGTCGAGGCCAAGGCCCACGACGGCTGGTCAGGGCTGCTGGTGGGCGACCTCTCCCAGCCCCGCGGCGGGCCCATGTTGACCGGC
>DATFCC010000421.1:0-5925 GCA_035253505.1 Hyphomicrobiaceae bacterium | reverse complement strand
AGCGCACCCACGCTCTCCTTCACCACCTCGCCATGGGCGTTGGCGATGGCCCACTGCGTATCGGCGATGGCATCGCCGCCGGGGCGGGCGACGAGCTTGAATGTCACCTTGGCCGCCGCGTGCGTAATGGTGGCCTCGGTGAGCTTGCCGGCCTCCACCGTCACGTCGGCGCGAGCGACAGCGTTGGCATCGCCATAGGTACCGACGATATTGTAGATCCCGGCATTGAGGCGGATGATGACGTTGGGCTTGACGCCTGCTGCCAGTCTCGTCCTCTGGCCATACTGGTCGCGCTCGTCGGAGTAGATCTCATAGGCGACAGCGCGCTCGTTGACGGCCTCGCCACCGGCAAGAGCAGGCGCGATCCGCAGCCCGCCGGCGTTCAGGACAAACCTTTCCTGCGTCGCGCGCTCCCCCGACACCGCAATCTTGCGCGTCAGGTTCGCGCGTCCGAACGCGACGTTGATGACATAGTCGCCGGGCTCGAGCCGCAGGGTGGGACTGGCGTCGCGATGGGTCGACACGAGGGGAAGCTTGCCGTCGGCGCCTCTACGGCTGCGGAAGACGCGCCACACGAGACCCTGATCGATATTCTGTCCGTCCTGGGTGAGGACCGCTGAGAGGGACACCTGCCCCCCGCCCCCGGCGGGCGCCACGACCTCGGGTGCGGACCGCGGCACGACGGTCGTGTTGAGAGACGGCGCCCCCCCGGGCACATTCGGAGGGCCTGAGCCTGCCTCCGGCTGCCAGGCCGGGCGCTCGGGCTGCTGCGCCCATGCGGCAGCCGCGACGGCAAAAAGGGCAATCGCCGCCGCCGCGATCCGATGCGCGAATGGTCTGCCCCGAGGGACCATCGTTCGTTTTCGCGTGCCCCGAGTCGTTTCCAGCAACGACGCCAGCAAATCAAGGCAAACGTATGCCTTGGCGACGCCTTGTTCACAGCCCGGCTGCGTGCCCTCAGTCGGCCGTCATTTCCAGCACGCGCGATTCTCCCGGGCGCAGCTCGACGGCCCGGTCATAGCGCTTTTCGCGCGTCTCGGCGCGCACGCTGTAGCGGCCGGCCTGCAGGATGGCGCCGGGCTCGGACTGGCCCGTGGTCCACACGGTGGCCCCGCTCTCATCCCGTATGTCCCAGAGCACCTCGCCGACTATGGGACTGCCGCCGGACACGAGGCGCAACTTGAGGGCCGCCGCCTGCGGCTCCAGGACGATCTGCTGCGTCTGCCCTGCCTTGACCTCGACATCGCGCGTGGCGCGCACATTCATGGCGCCGTAGCGCCCCTCCACCCTGTAGCGGCCGCCCGGCAGCACCAGGGTTGGCGAGGCGCGGCTCGTTGTCATGACATCGGGAACGGGGCCATCGAGGCGTTCCACGCGGTAGGAGACAGGCTCGCCCGCGACATTGGCCGCAGGCTTTGTGCTGAGAGCCAGGCGGCCCGCGACCAGATTGAGCGAGCGGCGAACGACATCGCCGGGGCCGACGGCAAGGCGTTCTCGCGCCTCGACGCGCCCCTGTCGCGCAACGACATGGTAGGTTCCAGGCGGAAGCACGAAATCAGCCTGCCTGGCAGCCGACCGCGCGACCTCGCGGCGGCCCTTGGGCGCATCGGGATCGTCTTCCACCACGCTGAAGACGAGAGGCTCGCTCGACGGGCCGGTCTCGCTGCCCGCGGCCGTCAACAGCACGCGCGCGGCGTTGAGCGGAACCTCCAGCCGGCCCTGACTGCCGGCGGGCACCACGACTGCCCGCTCCCCGCGCACCGCACCCTGCTCCACACGCACGAGGTAGCGGCCAGCGGGCAGCAACAGCTGGCCTTCGCCGCCCTTGAAGACGGCCACCGGCGCGCCGGCAGCGTCGCCACCTTGTCCGGCGTCCCGAACCGTGACGATGGCGTCGCCAAGCGGCGCGGCGGTCTTCTGCGCCTGGGCCTTGATCGTCAGGGTGCCGGCGTTGAGCACCACGAGCGCCGGAGTTGGCCGCTTGTCGCCCACCTCCACGGCAAGACTGGACACGATCGGGCCATCGCGCGCCTCTACGACGTACCGGCCAGGCGCGGCTGCCACATAGGGATTGGCGGCACGACCCGCGAACACCACACTGTCGGGCTTGCCCTCCTCAACCACGGTCCAATGCAAGGGTGATCCGATCGGCTCGGCACCCGCCGTGAGCAGCGCCCGCAGGTAGATGCCGGCAGGGCCATCGGCTGGAATCGGCGGCACAGCCCCGGGCACCGCTTCCGCCTGGGGGCCCGGACGCGCCGCGCCCGCGCCCGGCTGCCGCTGGAACTGAGGGTTTTCGTTCTCCGCGACGCGCAGCATCTCCTCGACGCCTATGTTGATCTGCTCTGCGGTCCGCACGTTGAGGATCCGTCCGCCCGTGACTTGCGGCAAGCAAGCCATGGCTGCGGCATCCATGGGTTTCAACCCGAGCCCCACCACGTTCACGGTGATGCCCGCGCGCCGCAACTCCTCCGCCGCCTGACAAACGTTCTGCTGGCAGTTGTCGTTGTCATCATGGATGAGCACGATCGCCCGCCTGCCCGACTGCGCATCGAACGCCTTGCCCGCTTCCCTCAGGGCATTTGCCACCGGCCCACGACCGCGCGGGTTCACGCGCTCCAGGCTGTCGCCGAGGCGCTGCGCATCCAGCGGCTCCAGCGGCCGCAGCATCTCGATATCGCCGCAATCGCCGCGCCGGTGCCCGAACGTGAGAAGGCCCACCCGCGTCTTCGGATTGACCGCCGGCAAAGCCCGCCTGACGGCGTCGCGGGCCATGGCCACCTTGCTGGCTCTGCCGCCTTCGATGGTCCCGGCCATGGACCCGGAGCCGTCGAACACGATGATCACCGATGCAGGCTCCTGGGCACGGACGGCAGCCGGCGCGGCTAAGAACGCCACACCGGCCACCCACGACAGGAAAAGCAGAAACTGGCTCCGCTGGCCGTTCCACATGGCTGGTGCCGCCCATCTGTGCTTGCAACCGGAACCTGCCCATTGTACTCGCGGAGCAGCGGCCTTAGCGAGGGCCTTGCTCACCGGACCGGCAGACATCGGTCGAGCATGTTCCGCTGGGCGACACCGGATGCCTGTCATGAGCCAGGAAACCTTAGAGCTGCTGCTGAAGCGCCGGTCGGCGAAAGCAGCTCTGCTGACCGAGCCCGGCCCCGACGCGCGTCAGCTCGAGACCATCCTGACGGCCGCCGCGCGGGTGCCCGACCACAAGCGACTCGAGCCCTGGCGGTTCATCATCTTCGAAGGCGACGCGCGCGGCACCTTCGGCCGGGTGTTGTTGAAGGCATGCCTGGCCGAGGAGAAGGAGACGCCGTCGGCAGCCCGACTCGAGCTGGAACGGACACGGTTGCTGCGGGCGCCTGTCGTTGTCGCGGTCATATCGCGCGCGACACCCAACCCGGGAGCGCCGGAATGGGAGCAGATCCTCTCGTGCGGCGCGGCCTGCTTCAACCTGTGCCTCGCCGCCAATGCCATGGGCTTCGGCACCTGCTGGATCACTGAGTGGTACTCATACAGTCCCGGCGTGCGCGCCGCACTCGGGCTGGCAGCCAACGAACGCGTCGCGGGCTTCGTCTATATCGGCACCGCCAAGGAAACGCAGCCCGATCGCGATCGTCCCCAGCTTGCCAAGATCGTCACGCGCTGGAACGGCTGACCGGATACGCAAAGGAGAAATGCCAGTGTTCTATGAGACCATCGAGAACAAGCACGGCCTGAAGCACGATCCCTTCAAGGCCATCGTGGGGCCACGGCCGATCGGCTGGATCTCGACCATCGGCCGCGACGGCATCTGCAACATCGGGCCTTACAGCTTCTTCAATGCCGTCGGCGAGAAGCCGCACTACGTGATGTTCAGCTCCTCGGGGCGCAAGGACTCGATCAGGAACGCCGAGGAAACGGGCGAGTTCACCTGCTCGCTCTCCACTTGGGACCTGCGCGACAACATGAACATGACCTCGGCCTCCGTGCCCTACGGCGTCGACGAGTTTCCGATCGGCGACCTGACTGCCGTGCCCGGCCGCCTCGTCAAGGCGCCGCGCGTGAAGGAAAGCCCCGCCGCGCTCGAATGCAAGTTCTGGAAGACCGTCGAGCTGCCACCCCTGCATCCCGGCGGCGAGGTCAGGAACTGGGTGGTGTTCGGACAGGTAGTGGGCGTCTACATCGACGACCGCTTCATCAAGGACGGCATGGTCGACACCGGCGCCATGCGGCCCATCGGCCGGCTCGGCTACATGGACTACGCGGTCGTCACACCCGAGACGATGTTCGCCATCGATCGGCCCTCCGTCGAGGAGGCGATGGCCAGAATCCGCGTCAAGGCCGCCGAATAGCCGCACAGCATACCGCGAAGAAACTGCGGAGCTGCCGCCGCAGCGACGATCTACGCGCGGCCCGCCGCTCTGGCGCGGGCCAGGATGCGCTCGGAGCGCGCCAGGTGAGGACGATCGACCATCTGCCCGCGGATGCCGAGCACACCGGCTTGCGGGTTGTCGGCGAACGCCTTCACGACCTCTTCCGCCACCGCGATCTGCTCTGCCGTCGGCGTGAAAACTTCGTTGATGATCTCCACCTGGTTGGGGTGAATGGCCATCTTGCCGGTGAACCCGTCACGCATCGCCTCCACGGCCTCCGCCCGCAATCCCGCGGCATCGCGGAAATTGACGAACACCGTGTCGATGGGCTGTGTCTCCGCCGCTGACGCCGTGAACAGGCACATGTTGCGGGCAAGCTGGTAGGGAGACGTCCACCGCCCGTCGGCTTCGCGGTTGGCGTGAGCACCGATCACGCCCGACAGGTCCTCCGCACCCCAGCTCAGGCCCTCGACACGCGAACTCGCCCCGACATAGGTGTGCATCTGCAGGAGCGAGATCGGCACCTCGGTCACGATGGCAATGATCCGCGTCGAGCCTTTTGCCGCTCCCGCCCTTTCCTCGGCATGGTTCAGCGCGATCGACAGGGTGTGCACGTCAGCCCCGGAGCGGGCCTTGGGCAGGAGCACCCCGTCGGGACGGCTGCCGGCAACCCCGGCGAGGTCGCGCTCCCAGTGCGGCGTATCGAGCGCGTTGATGCGCACATAGAGGAGGGGCCGCGCGGCCAGCTCCCGTGTCGACGCGATGTATTGCGACGTGAGGCTGCGCGCCGCCTCCTTGCGCGGGGCGCTGACGGAATCCTCCAGGTCGATGATCAGCGCGTCGGCCCTCGAACCGGCGCCCTTGGCGAGCTTCTTCTCGTCGTCGCCTGGGATGAACAGCAAGGAGCGCATGGGCGTCAGGCCTTCGGCCGCTTGCGCATCATGCCCTGTCGCCGGCACTCGGCCACCAGCTCGCCGCGCTGATTGTAGGCCTTGTGCAGGAACTCGACGATGCCGGCGTCGGATCGCGATTTGCTCTCGCGGTTGTTCACGATCTCCGTCGTGAAATTGAGCGTGTCGCCCAGGAATACGGGCTTGGGAAACTTGATGTCGGTCATGCCGAGGTTGCCGACGGTGGTGCCGATCGTGGTGTCATTGACGGAGACGCCGATCATGACGCCGAGGGTGAAGAGGCTGTTGACGAGCGGCTTGCCCCACTCGGACTTGGCCGCGAAGTCGTAATCGATATGGAGCGGCTGCGGATTGTGGGTGAGACAGCAGAAGAGCGTGTTGTCCATCTCCGTCACCGTGCGGCGCAACGCGTGCACGAACTTCCGCCCGACCTCGAGCTCCTCCAGATACAGCCCTTGCATGAATGCGTCTCTCCGATTTCCTGCCCGAACACGCAACAGCCCGCGCGCCTCCGTCAGCCTAGCGCACGCAGACCTCGCTCACCAGCAGGGCACCTAGGCGGCCCGGGCACTGGACAGCTTGCGCGGGCGGTTACTAGATGACGGTAAAAAGGGGAGCCCTATGCAAGAGGAAGCGTTTGATTTCATTGT
>DATFCC010000420.1:0-10809 GCA_035253505.1 Hyphomicrobiaceae bacterium | reverse complement strand
CGGCTTCTTTGCCGGGCTGGTGCTGGCCGTGCTGCTGGGCGTGGCGCTGGGCGCCGCCATCGAATTCGTCCTGCTGCGCCGGCTACGCGGCGCGGACATCGACACCACCATGCTGGTCATGATCGGCGCCTGGATCGCCATGCAGAACCTCGAGCAGCTCACCTGGTCGGGTGTCGCCAAGTCGATCGACAACCCTTTCCCGGCGGCGCCGCTCGTACTCGGCCCGGTGTCGGTGTCCTGGAACCGCCTGTTCGTGTTCGCGGTGGCGCTGGCTCTGATCGCGGCGAGCTATGCCCTGATCAACCGCACGCGGCTCGGCATGGCCATGCGCGCCACCTTCCAGGACCGCGAGACGGCGGCCCTGATGGGCGTCGAGATCGGTTTCATCCATACAGCGACGTTTGCCCTGGGCTCGGGCCTCGCTGCCGCGGCGGGCGCCCTGCTGGGACCCGTGTTCGTCGTCTACCCGACGATGGGTGATCTCGCCTCGCTCAAGGCCTTTGCCATCGTGATCCTGGGTGGTCTCGGCAGCATACCGGGGGCCACCATCGGCGGGTTCATCCTGGCGTTCATGGAGGAGCTGGGGGCGGGCTACATCTCCTCGGGCTTCCGCGACGGAATGGGCTTCCTGCTCATCATCGCCATCCTCGTCTTCAAGCCGACCGGGCTCTTTGCGCAAAAGGAGCGGATCGGGTGAAGGCGTGGAAACCCTGGATCACTGCCGCCTGCCTGCTGGCACTGTTCACCCTGCCCCTGTGGATGGGCGATCCCTACGTCCTGCACGTGCTGATCATCACGGCGATCTTCATCATCGCGGCCATGAGCCTCAATCTGCTGCTCGGCTACACGGGGCAACTGAGTCTCGGCCACGTCGCTTTCTTCGGCATCGGCGCCTATGTCTCGAGCCTCGTCTCGCTGGGCTTTGAGGTGCATCTCCTGCCGGATTGGCTGGTGAGCCTGTCTCCCAAGCCGGTGTGGGTGGCCATGCTGCTCGGTATCGCCGCCGCCGGCCTGTGCGGCTGGGTCATCGGCCGGCTGTCCTTCAAGGTGCGCGGCGCCTACTTCGTGATCGTGACGGTGAGCTTCGCCGAGGTGGTCCGTCTGGTCGCGCTCAACTGGGTCGAGCTGACGCAGGGGCCCATGGCCCTCAACAACATCCCGGTGCTGAGCCTGGGGGTCCCCGGCTGGTTCGAGTTCGCCTTCCTGCGCAAGCCGGCCAACTACTACCTCGTCGTGACGGTCGCGGTGATCTGCTACGTGCTGTGCCGCCGCCTTGTCTTTTCGCGCGCGGGCCGCGCCATGGTCGCACTGCGTGAGAACGAGCCGCTGGCCACGTCCGTCGGCGTCGATGTCACGCGCTACCTCGTGCTGGCGACGGTGGTGTCGGCAGCGATGGCCGGTGCCGCGGGGGTGCTCTATGCCCATTACGTGCGCATCGTCGATCCCGACGTGTTCCTCTTCACCTACACGGTGACGATGGTGATCATGGTGATCGCCGGCGGCAAGGGAACGCTCGCCGGTCCCATCGTCGGCGGATTGATCTTCGGGCTCATGCCCGAGGTGCTGCGCGCGGCCCGCATCGCCCCGGAGGTGCAGTGGGTGATCTACGGCGTCCTGATGGTCATCGTCGTGTACTTCCTGCCGGCCGGCATCGTGCCGGCATTGCGCAACCGGTGGCAGCGGATGCACGAGCGCGAGCCGGCCGGGCCGCCTGCCGCGGAGCACGCGCGATGAGCAGCGCCGAGGTCGCGCTTGCGGTGGAAGGCCTGACGGTCACGTTCGGTGGCCTGACGGCAGTGGACCGCGCCACCTTCCAGTTGCGCAGCGGCGAGGTGCTCTCCCTCATCGGCCCCAACGGGGCCGGCAAGACGACCGCCTTCAATGCCATCACCGGCTATGTGGAGCCGACCGGCGGCGAGATCACCTATCGCGGCACGCGCCTCGATGGCCTCAAGCCCAACGCCATCGCCGCGCTCGGCGTGGTGCGCACCTTCCAGAAAACCAGTGTCTTCACGGGCCAGACGGTGCGCGAGAACGCGCTGATCGGCCTTCACCTGCGCTCCCGGCAGAGCCCGCTCGCCATACTGCTCGGCCTCCCCTCCGTCGCGCGGGAGGAGAAGGAGCTCGTGGAGCGCGCCGACGACCTGCTGGATTTCGTCGGTTTGCGAGCTCGTGCCACCCAGGTCGCCTCCGCGCTGCCTTATGGCGACCTGCGCCTGCTGGAGGTGGCGATTGCGCTGGCCGCAAGCCCCAACGTCCTGCTGTTGGACGAGCCCGTGTCGGGCATGAACCCCGTCGAGACGGCAAGCTTCATGAAGCTGCTGGAGCGCATCCGGGCCCGCAACGTCACCGTGCTGCTGGTCGAGCACGACATGAAGATGGTCATGGGCGTTTCGGACCGGATCGTCTGTCTCAATCACGGCAAGGTCATCGCCTCGGGCGCCCCGGCCGAGATCCAGGGGAACCCCGAGGTTGTGCGCGCCTATCTCGGCGAGAGGTATGCCCGTGCTCAGCGTTGAAGGCCTCGTGTGCCGCTACGGCAAGGTGGAGGCTGTGCGCGGCCTGTCGATGCAGGTCGCCGAGGGCGAGCTGGTCACCCTGATCGGTGCCAACGGCGCCGGCAAGAGCACCACGCTCAAGGCCATATCTGGCATCCTGCCGCCGGCGGCTGGCCGGGTCACCTTCCTCGGCGAGGACATCACGCACGCCAGCGCCCGGCGCATCCTGCAGATGGGCATTGCCCACTGCCCGGAGGGCCGGCGCGTGTTCACGCATCTGACGGTGGCCGAGAACCTGGCGATGGGCAGCTACCTGCGCCGCGACGCGGGCGGTATTACCGACGACCTCGACCGGCTCTTTGCGCGCTTTCCGATCCTGGCGGAACGGCGGACGCAGGCCGCCGGCACGCTGTCGGGCGGCGAGCAGCAGATGCTCGCCATCAGTCGCGCCCTCATGAGCCGCCCCAAGCTCGTGCTGTTCGACGAGCCCTCCCTGGGGCTCGCGCCCAACCTCGTCGATCGCACCTTCGAGATCATCAAGGGCATCCGCGCGCAGGGCGTAACGGTGGTGCTGGTGGAACAGAATGCTTTCGCGGCGCTGGAACTTTCCGATCGCTCCTATGTGCTCGAGCAGGGGGCGGTGACCCTCTCGGGCACTGGCGCCGAGCTCCTGGAAAATCCGCACGTGAAGAGCGCGTACCTGGGTGCCTGACGACGATCCACCGCATGCCCCCCAGGCACGTTGCGGCGCGGCCGTCACGTCCTGGCCGTCGATTCGGATCAGGCCGCGGTCATCCTCGCCCTGCGGCCGCAGGATGAGCCGGCCCAGGGTCGATTTGCCTGAGCCCGATCCTCCTCGTGCTCGGTGCAAGGTCCTCCCGCCATGCGCAAACGAGCGGACTGCACGCACCGTTCGTCAGCCCGTTTGACCTTGCGAACGCATACGCATCCATGGAACCATGCTGCCGCCATGAGCACGAGACCACCGCGCGTCGTGGTCGCCGGCGGCGGCAATGGCAGCACGGCCGCGGCCTGCGCTCCGCATCGGCACGTCAGCGACGTATTGGCAGACCGGCGTTTGCCGGCCGGATGTACTCCGATTGCAGAGGTGTGGTGTTGGAGGACGAGCGGATACCGAAACAACAACAACAGCCATGATCTCGCTCCAAGCTGGAGCGCCGACGGGGCCGGATGCGCGCGGAAAGTGCGCGGCAACTTGGGAGTGGAACGCGATGCAGGATACGGAAATGGAAGTTGCCGCCAATCCGGCGCCGGCACTCAGCGGAATAAAAGTGCTCGATCTCACCCAGTTCGAGGCTGGGCCCTCGTGCACGGAGGCGCTGGCCTGGCTCGGCGCCGATGTCGTCAAGGTGGAGGAGCCCAACAGAGGCGAGCCCGGCCGCTGGGGCTTCAGCGACCGGCCTGACGCGGACTCCCACTATTTCATCTACTACAACCTCAACAAGCGCAGCATCACCTGCAACCTCAAGTCGGAGGAAGGCAAGGCGCTGCTGAGACGGATGATCGCGAAGGCGGACATCGTCATCGAGAACATGGCGCCCGGCACGTTCGCCCGGCTCGGCTTCGACTATCCGCGCTTGAGGGAGATCAATCCGCGCGTGATCTTCGCGCAGGTCAAAGGGTTCGCGGCGGACAGCCCGCAGGCCAACTATCTCGCCTTTGACATGATCGCCCAGGCCATGGGCGGCACCATGGGCGTGAACGGGCATCCCGACGGGCCGCCCATCCGTCCAGGCCCCACCATCGGCGATACCGGCACGGGCATGCTGTGCGCCATCGGCATCCTCGCCGCGCTGTACCAGCGCATGGCGACAGGCCGCGGCCAGCACATCCAGATCGCCATGCGCGATGCCATGCTGAACTATTGCCGCACGCCCATGAGCCGGCAGGCGGCGCGCAGCGATGTGCTTCCGCGCGGCGGCAACGGCGTAGTCGGAACGGCGCCGGGCGGCCTCTACAAATGTGCCCCCGGCGGCATCGACGACTGGGCCTACATCTTCTGCTCGCGCGGCAACGAGGACCATTGGCGCCGTCTGGTCAAGGCGATCGGCCGCGAGGACCTTCTGGCCGATCCGCGCATGGCGGACGGGGCCATCCGCGCCCAGAACCAGGCGGCCGTCGACGACGCCATCACCGAATGGACCTCCAAGCGGACGAAGCAGGAGGTGACCGAGGTGATCGCCGGTGCCGGCGTCCCCTGCGGCGCGGTGTACAACACGCTCGAGCTGCTGCACGACCCCGACCTGCATGCGCGCGGCATGATGCAGAAGATCGACCATCCCGTTCGCGGCCCGGTGACGGTGGCGGGCTGGCCCTTGCGCATGTCGGATACGAAAGTCCCGATCAAGATATCGCCGATGCATGGCGCAGACAGCGAGGCCATCTACGCAGAATGGCTCGGCTGCTCGCCGGCCGAGGTCGCGGACATGCGCCGGCGCAAAGTGATCTGAGGGCGAGGGCCATCGGCAGGCGCGGGAGGCCGGCCGAGCGATCGGGAGGGCCGAGTGCTGACCCTGTATTTCGCGCCCGGGTCCAGCTCCATGGCGGCGCACATCGCCCTGCACGAGGTGGGCGCGCCGTTCGAGGCGAAGCCGATGTCGTTCTTCAAGAACGACATGCGCAGCCCCGAGTACCTTGCTCTCAATCCCGAGGGCAAGGTGCCCGCGCTCGTGATCGACGGTCGCGTGCTGACGGAGGTCGCGGGCATCCTGTTCTATCTTGCAAGACGCTTTCCTGCGGCTGCGCTGTTGCCCGTCCATGACCCGGAAGCGGAAGCCCACGTCGTTTCCTGGATGTCATTCATCGCCGCGACGCTCCATCCGGGCCGCATGCGGGGCCTCGATCATGCCCGCACCGTCTATGCCATCGCCGACCGGCGGCTCGGCGATCGCACGTGGGCCGTCGGCACCTACTCGATTGCCGACATCCATCTGTTCCGCCTGTTCTGGCGGTTCTTCAATTCGCTGAAGCCAGCGCCCGGGGAGTTTCCCAAGCTGTTCGCGCACTATCAGCGCATGATGGATCGCACCGCGGTCCGCAAGACGATCGAGATCGAGGCAGCCATCGGCTACGAGCTGCCGAACTAGCCACGACACCACAAGGAGGAAGCCTCATGGACATCCGCAAGACCGTCACGCTCGTCGAGGAGATCAACAGCGAATACGGCGCGCGCGCCAATCCGCCGCTCCGGCGCGTGGCCATCGGTGCCGTGTTCAGGAACCCGCTGGCGGGCAAGGCCGCCGGGGCCGATATCCAGCCGCTCATCGACTATTCGCTGGAGCTCGGCGTCACGCTCACCAAGTCGGCGCTGGCCACGCTGGGTGCCAAGCCGGCCGAGCTCCGCTCCTACACGAAGGCGGCGCTGGTGGGCACCGGCGGCGACCTGGAGCATGGCGCGGCCATGATCCATCCCCGCCTCGGCATGGCCATGCGACGCACCATCAAGCGCGGCCGCGTGATCATCCCGGGCCACGCCAAGGTCGGCCCGCCCGGCACCACGGTCGATCTGCTGTATGGTCCGCTGGACGAAGGCTGGGACCTGGATGCGGTCGATTCGACGCCGGTCGTGATCCACGACTCGCCGCGCCCCGACGAAATCGTACTGTGGGTCGGCTACGGTTGCGGTCCGCGCGTCAACGCACGCAGCAAGGGACCGGATCAGAAGGAGGTCGACGCACTCATCGCGTCCTTCAGCAGCCGGTAGCTACCGGCCTGGTGCGGTCATCGCGGATTGGAGAAAAACGGCATGGAGCTGGCGGACAATATCGCGGTCGTCACAGGCGCCGGGCAGGGTATCGGCAAGGCCGCCGCATTGGCCCTTGCCGCCGCCGGTGCGACCGTCGTCGCGGTCGATATCGACGGGGCCGGCGCCGAGAGGACGGCTGCGGCCATCGCGGACACGGGGCGCAAGGCCAGGGCGATGCAGGCGGATATCGGCGACCTGCAAGACATCGACCGGGTTGTGCGCGATACGGTCGGCGCCTTCGGCAAGATCGACACCCTGGTCAACAATGCGGGCGTGACGCGGCGTGCCTTCATCATGGACCTCACCGAGGAGGACTGGGATCGCATCCACCGCGTCAACGCCAAGGGCGTCTTCTTCTGCCTGCAGCGCGCAGCGCGCGAGATGATCCCCCGTCGCAGCGGGCGGATCATCAACATCGCGTCGATCGCCGGCAAAGGGTTCGCCGGCACGTCCAACGCGGTCTATGCGGCGAGCAAGGGCGCGGTCATCAGCCTGACGAAGACGGCAGCGCAGCAGCTCGGCCAGTACGATATCAATGTCAACGCCGTCTGTCCGGGTATCGTGCGCACCTCCCTCTACAAGGAGATCGTCCGGGTGATGGCCGAGAAGGAGAGGTTGAGCATCGAGGAGGTCGAGAAGCGCGCCGTGAGTACGGTTCCCCTGCGGCGCGCGAACGAGCCCGAAGACATTGCGGCGATGGTCGTGTTCCTCGCCTCGCCGGGTGCACGCAACATCACCGGCCAGTCCTTCAACGTCGACGGCGGCCTCATTCCGGATTGAGCGGTACGATTGCAAGGGAAGGCACGAGATGCCTGCTGGTCCCGACGTGTCGCACGGCTACGCCGACCTCGGCGATGTGCTCCTCCACTATGTGACTGCGGGCGAAGGGTCTCCGGTCGTGCTGCTGCATGGATGGCCGCAAACGTGGTGGGAATGGCGCCACGTCATCCCGCGGCTCGCACAGCGATACAAGGTCATCGCGCCGGATCTGCGCGGGCTGGGCGACAGCTCCCGTCCGCTCGGCGGCTATGACAAGAGGACCGTCGCCAACGACGTGTGGCGGCTGGTCTGCGAGCGGCTCGGCCACGCGTCGTTCTTCCTGGTGGGTCACGACTGGGGCGGGCCGACCGCATACGCCCTCGCGGTGGCACATCCCGAAGCCGTGCTGCGCCTCGTCATCCTCGATGTGGTGATTCCCGGGTCGGGCGGGGATTTCTCGCAGGGCGGCCGCCGCTGGCACCACCAGTTTCACATGACGCCCGACCTGCCGGAGGCGCTGACGCAGGGACGGGAGGACATCTACCTGTCGTGGTTCTACCGCACCTTTGCCTACCGGCACGACGCCATCGGCCCCGACGATCTCGCCGAATACCTGCGCACCTACCGGGAGCCCGGCGCCATGCGGGCGGGATTTGCGTACTACCGGGCAATCTCCCAGGATGCCGCGGACAATCGGGCAAGCATCGAGCGCGCCAAACTGCCGATGCCCGTGATGGCGATGGGTGGCGGTGTGAGCTATCCGCACGGGCGAGGGCGCGGCGAGGAGCCCGAGCAGTCGCTACGCCGGGTGGCGATCGACCGTGCGCGGCGAGGTCGTTCCCGAATGCGGGCACTTCATTCCGGAGGAAGCACCCGACTTGCTCGCCGACCGGCTGCTGGCGTTCTTCGCAGAGCACGCGACGTAGCGCGCTTCAATCTGCCGTGAACCGCTGTCTCAAGCCCGGCGGTCATCCTCGGGCTTGTCCAGGCTTGTCCCGAGGATGACGTATGGAGTGCGCGGCGATCCTACCATCCCATGGGGCTTCAGCTCGTCAGATCACGCGGCTTTCGGCCAAGGCCGATAGTTCGCCTCTGGAGAGTCCGAGCTCGCCGCAGAAGATTTCGGCGTTGTGCTCCCCGACCAGCGGAGCCCGCCGCGAGATGCGCCACGGCGAGCCGTTGTAGATGGCGGCCTCTCCCGGGTAGACGAAGCTGCGGCCGAGCTCGGGATGGTTCACCTCCTTCCAGAAGTCCCGATCGTGCAGGTGGGCGTCGTCGAGAAGCTGCTCGGGCGCACGGACCGCGCCCCAGGTGAAGCCGCGTGCCTGGGCGGCGTGGTAGATCTCCTCGGCGGGGAGGCCGGCGATGAAGCCCGCCACCAGATCGTCGATGATGTGCGAGGTATTGGCGGCGATGGTGTCCGCGTCGCGGTATTTCGGGTCATGGAGATCGTGCGCCATGCCGTAGCTGTCGAACAGCGCCGCCAGGTCCTTGACGTACTTCGGCGTCAGCCGGCCCGACACCAGGGCCGTGACGTAGGTGCCGTCCTTGCTGCGGAACTGCGTGCGCGGGGTGGGCGATGCCGCATGATGACGCCCAGTCTGGCGGATCAAGGTTTCACCGCGATAGATGTAGTTGGCGATCGCCGATTCGGTGGTGAGCGCACAGGCCTCGTGGATCGAGGCATCGATGTACTGGCCGCGGCCCGACACGGTGCGATAGACGAGGCCGGCCATGATGGCCATGTATGCGAAGTGCGCGCCCATGTGCCAGGCATTGCCGCCGCCCGGCGCGATCGGCGGTGCACCTGGCACGTCGGCATCGTCGTAGCCGCACGATGCCATCTCGCCGCCCGCGGCCATGTGCAGGAGGTCGGCGCTCAGATAGTCGCGCCACGGTCCGGTCTGGCCGAAGGGCGTGAGCGAGCACACGATCAGGCTCGGTCTATCCGCGCGCAGCGACTCCTGCCCGATGCCGAGAGACGCGAGATGTCCGGGTGCGAACGTCTCGAGGACGATGTCGGCCGTCATCGCGAGCTGCCGGAACAGGCCGCGCCCGCCCGCCGTCTCGAGGTTCAGCGTCACGCCCCGCTTGGAAGTATTGTAGTACCAGAAGGTCAGGCTGCGGTCGGGGTGGGGGATATCGTCGAGGAACGGACCCAAACGCCGGCAGGGCTCCCCGCCCGGCGGCTCGATCTTGATGACGTCGGCCCCGAGATCGCCGAGCAGCTTGCCGCAGAACTGTCCCTTCTCGTCGGCAAGCTCCAGCACGCGGAGGCCCGCTAGAGGGCCGGGGGGCTCGAACCCGGTCATCGCAGCATCTCTTCCATGTAGGCGAAGCGCGGGCGCCCCGTGGGCCAGAAGGTGCCGTCGGCGAATCCGGCGCACAGGTCCTCGTGGCTGAATCCCAGCAGCCCTTCGACAATACTGCGCGTGTGCTCGCCGATGAGAGGGCTGGCTGTGCGGTTGACGGCCGGCGTCTCGGAGAGCTTGAACGGTGCATTCTGCACCTTGCGGCTGCCGAGCGCGGGGTGTTCGAGCGGCAAGTACATCTGCCGGTGACGGAGCTGCGGATCGTTCTCCACCCGGTCCTCGGCGCTCTGCACCGGCAGCGCGCGCACGCCTGCCGATTGGCAGAGCGCCGTCAGCTCGTATTTGCCAAGCGTCAGGGTCCAGTTCTCGATCAACCGGTCGAGCTCGTCCTGGTGCTCGAGGCGCCCGGTATTGTCCGCAAACTTCTGCGACGCCGCCCATTCCGGAGCGCCCATCACGTTCACCAGACGCTGCCACTCCTCATCCGATTGGCACACGATCACGCACCAGTCGTTGTAGCCGCCGGGATGCGTGCGATAGGCGTTGTGCGGTGCCACAGTGGGCCCGCGGTAGCTACTGGTGAGCGGTGTTCCCGGCCAGTGCGCCCGATTGCCGGGCGGAAAGCCCGGCCGGCGCGAGCCTCGCCCGTTGACCGTGAAATCGAGCAGCACCGGGCCGTTGAGCGGAACGCTCGATACCATCTGGGCCTGGTCGATGTGCTGGCCCTTCCCCGTGATATTGCGGTGGTAGAGCCCGGTGAGCGCGCACATGGCCCCGTAGAGGCCGCCGGTGTCGTCCATGTACGACCAGCCCCAGCCGGCCGGCGGCTTGTCGGGCAAGCCGGAGATGTACGTGAGCCCCGATACGGCCTGCGCAATGGGGCCGAACGTGGTGTAGCCATGGTTGCGGCCCGTGTGCCCGTAGCCCGACATCGATACGTAGACGATGTCCGGCTTGATCCTGGCGAGCTCCGCGTAGCCCAGCCCCCACTTCTGCAGCACGCGCGAGCTGAAGTTCTCGATGACGATGTCGGAGACGGCGATCAGCCGCTTTGCGATCTCCAGGCCCTTGGCCGTGCGCACATTGAGCGACAGGCTCTTCTTGTTGACGTTGGTGTCGTTGAAATTGCCCGAAGTGTTCAGGTTGACCTCGAGATGTTGCGGCGTCGTCGTGCTCGGCAGCCGGCCGCGCTCGTTTTCCGGCCATTCGATCTTGATGATCTCGGCGCCGAACGCCCCGAGCCAGCGGGTCGCCCACGGTCCGGCGCGAACCCAGGTGAAATCGACGACGCGGATGTTGTCGAGCGCTCGCGGACCCGGCATCGCTGTACTCCCGTCCTTCACAGCTTGTACCGGCATTCGACCGGGAGCGGCGCGGCGTGGAAGTCGCGCTTGTTGGTGTCGAGGTTTTCCAGATTTACGAACAGGCACTCGTCATGGACGAAATGCGGCCCGGCATGCCAGGTCGCGACATG
>DATFCC010000419.1:0-4624 GCA_035253505.1 Hyphomicrobiaceae bacterium | reverse complement strand
GCTCGTATTGGCAAGCAGATGCGACAGCGCCTCGCGATAAAGCGCCCGCGGTTCCACCAGCACCGTTGCGACCTTCCGCTTCATCCTCCACCCGCAGCGAGGCGCCTCGAAGTCCGTCTAGCTACCCCTATTGCGCGGTATTACTCCATCGGTACTACCACCAGTGGTTAATCCGGCGACCGACGATTCCGTCGAGCGAACCGGGCCGGTCATCCAGCGATGCGTCTCAGCTCGAGACCCGCAGCACGTCTCCGCCAACGGACACGACCTGCTCCGCTATCGGGGCCGGCGCTGCCACCCCTATCTCGATGGGACGCGGCCCGACCGTGGCCGCAGACCGGCCGACGCAGATATAGACGAACCCGCGCGCGGCCATGTCGTCGGGCCGGTAGATGTTGCGCAGGTCGATGAGCACCGGGCGCTTCAGCAGCGCCTTCACCCGCGCCAGGTCCAGCGCCCGGAACTCGTCCCACTCGGTGGCGATCACCAGCGCCTCGGCACCCTCCATGCAGGCATAGGCGCTGGCCGCATACGCCACCCCCTCCAGCACGCGCCGCGCCTGCCCCATCCCCGCCGGGTCATAGGCGCGCACGAGCGCGCCCGCATCCTGCAGCGCCGTGATCAGCGCAATCGACGGCGCCTCGCGCATGTCGTCGGTGTTCGGCTTGAAGGTCAGCCCCAGCACCGCAATCGTCGCACCGCGCACGCTGCCCCCGCACGCCGCGATCACCTTGCGCGCCATCGCCCGCTTCCGCTGCTCGTTCACCCCCGCCACCGTCTCCAGGATCCGGCACGGCGCCCCGTAGTCGTGCGCGGTCTGCATCAGCGCGGTGAGGTCCTTGGGAAAGCACGAGCCGCCGAACCCAGGACCCGCGTTCAGGAACTTGCGGCCGATGCGGTTGTCGAGCCCGATCCCCAGCGCCACCTCCTGCACGTCCGCGCCCGCCCGCTCGCACAGGTCCGCCATCTCGTTGATGAAGGTGATCTTGGTCGCCAGGAAGGCGTTGGCCGCATACTTGATGAGCTCGGCCGTGCGCCGGCCCACGAACAGCAGCGGCGGGCGGTTCAGCGACAGCGGCCGGTAGATGTCGGCCATCACCGCCCGCGCCCGCTCGTCCTCCGTCCCCACCACGATGCGGTCGGGCCGCTTGAAGTCGCCGATCGCCGCCCCCTCGCGCAGGAACTCCGGGTTCGACACCACCGCAAACGTCGCATCCGGACGCGCCTCGGAAAGAATGCGCGCCACCTCGTCGCCCGTCCCCACCGGCACCGTCGACTTGGTCACGATCACCTGGTAGCCCGACAGATGCGGGGCGATCTCGCGCGCCGCCTGGTAGACGAAGCTCAGGTCCGCGTGCCCGTCGCCGCGCCGCGACGGCGTGCCCACGGCAATGAAGATGGCGTCCGCCGCGGCCGCCGCCGCGCCGAGCCCGGTGGTGAAGCGCAGCCGCTCCTCGCGCACGTTCTTGGCCACCAGCTCGGCCAGCCCCGGCTCGAAGATCGGCATCTCCCCGCGGCCCAGCCCGGCAATCCGCTCCGCGTCCTTGTCCACGCACGTCACCGTGTGCCCGAAGTCGGCAAGGCAGGCCCCCGACACCAGCCCCACATACCCAGCCCCGATCATCACTATCTGCATGAGATGACCCTCGTAGGAGCAGATGCTGCCACGTGCCGGGTGAAGCGAATCGCAGCTCGACGCCGGTGCGACATACTCGGCGACCGCGAAACTGATGTGTCACTGCACCAGCAGTTGCGCGTACGTCTGCAAGATGGCATCACTGGTCCCGGCAGCGACATGTCCGGGCGAACAATTGCCATTGATGCCGCGGACCTTTATGCCGCCGGCAATGACCGCCGGCAAGAGGATGCAGCTCGCCGGGACCGGCTGCCGATACGGGACGAAAAGGCCACTCCTAAGATTGCCTCGGGGGCAAGCCACATGATTGCCATGGCTTGGGCGTTCGCCAGGTGACAGCTCTGAACCTTGGCCAAGGACTGCAGAAGCGTACGGATGCGCTGCTGCGACGGTTGCTCACGCTCGGCCGGTACGAGAAGCGGGCAATCCTCGCTACCAGCGACTTCGTGCTGCTAGGCCTTGCCCTGTGGCTGGCCATGTCCGTGCGATTGGGGGAGCCGTATGTCCCCCCATCGCCGAAGCTGTTCCTCATCCTGTGTGCTGCTCCCGCCATCGGTGTCGCCACGTTCTTCCAGCTCGGCCTCTACCGGCTAGTCACGCGCTACATCAGCGGCCAGGGAGCCGTACTCGTGCCCGTCGCAGTGTGCCTCTCGGCCCTCATATGGGTTCTGCTCCTCGTGCTCTCCGGCGTGCAGTCCGTGGTGGTCGAGAGCGTGGACGCGCGCAACGTGCTGGTGGTGCCGCGGTCGGTGGTCATGCTCTACCCGATCCTCGGCTCGGCATTCGTCTGGGGCACGCGTCAGATCGCCGGATTGCTGCTCAAGGGCATCGGCGTCGAGTTGCCGGTGCGCAGCCCGGGAAAGGTCAAGAAGGTCGTCATCTACGGCGCCGGCGCCACCGGCGTGCAACTGCTCGAGGACCTGCGCCGCTCAGGCGCGTACGACACCATCGGCTTCATCGACGCGAGCCCCACGCTGTGGGGTCAGTACATAGCGGGTCTCAAGGTGTATCGCCCCGAGCGCCTGCCTGCGATCGTGCAGCGCAAGGAGGTTCGCGAGGTGCTGCTCGCCATGCCCAGGGCCAGGCGCATGGAGCGCCGCGCGGCCCTGCGCGAGCTCGAGAAGCTGGCGGTCAATGTCCGCACCCTCCCGGCCATCGAGGACCTCGCCGCAGGCCGGGTCACGGTCAGCGACCTGCGGCCGGTCGAAGTGGAGGACCTGCTCGGGCGCGATCCGGTGCCGCCCAACGCCGCCCTCCTCGCACGCAATATCGCCGGCAAGTCGGTGATGGTTACGGGCGCCGGCGGCTCGATCGGTTCCGAGCTCGTCCGCCAGGTGTTGCGGCAGGGCCCGCGCCGACTGGTGCTGCTCGACGCAAGCGAAGGCGCCCTCTTCGAGGTGGAGCACGAGGCGCGCGAGCTTGTCGCGGCGGGGAACATGGCATCCGATGCGCCCCCACGCACGCCGCCTACAGTCGTCGCGGTCCTGGGATCCATCCAGAACAGCGCCCTCCTGCGCCGGACGATCGAAGGCCACCGCGTCGAGACCATCTATCACGCCGCGGCCTACAAGCACGTGCCGATGGTGGAGCACAATGCCGTGGCCGGCCTCCACAACAACGCCTTCGGCACGGCCGTGCTGGCGGATGCGGCCGAAGCGCTCGGCGTGGAGCGCTTCGTGCTGGTTTCGACCGACAAGGCCGTGCGTCCGACCAGCATCATGGGCGCAAGCAAGCGCCTCGCCGAGATGATGCTGCAGGCGCGCGCTCTCAACGGACATGGCCGGCGGACCGTTTTCACGATGGTGCGCTTCGGCAACGTGCTCGACAGCTCGGGATCGGTCGTGCGCATGTTTCGCCGGCAGATCGAGGCGGGCGGGCCCGTCACGGTCACGGACCGCGAAGCGATACGCTATTTCATGTCGATCCCGGAGGCGGCAGCGCTGGTCATCCAGGCCGGGGCCATGGCGACGGGCGGCGACGTGTTCGTGCTCGACATGGGCGAGCCGGTGAAGATCGACGACCTTGCCAGGTCGATGATCCGCCTGATGGGCCTGGAGGTGCGCGGGGAGCAGCATCCCGACGGCGACATCGCCATCCGGTACATCGGCCTGCGCGACGGCGAGAAGCTGCACGAGGAACTGCTGCTCGGCGACAACGTCACGCCGACGGAGCATCCGCGCATTCTCAAGAGCCACGAGCCGTGCATGCCGCAAGGGGAGCTCGCCAAGGTGATGGATGCCTTGCGCGCGGCCATGGACGCCGACAACCTGCAGGCGATCCATGCGGCCCTCAAGCGCGCTGTGGAGGGCTACCGGTCCGAGGAGCGGCGACCTCCGGGCATCAACGGTGCGAGCGGAGAAATCTCGGGAAGGCCGTCCAACCGGCAGAGCCCCTAGCCGGGATGGCCCGTGCTCGCCCGCCCCGCCGGCGCCGGCACACGGGGAGAGCTACGCCGGCAGCATGAAGGCAGCGAGGGCGGCAATCCCCAATGCCAGCGCCAATTGGGATGCCGGACCCGGAAACCAGCGGGACAATACGTCTTCCAGCGACACGGTCGGCCTTCTGCGGGTTCGTGCTAAGTGATGCGGATGGTCGCCCCGTGCAAATGCCCGCGAAGCGACCGTAGAACTGTGCGAATCAACACAACAGGACGAGCGGGGAGAATCGCCACCATCTGACAGTCGGAGCGTAAATTCTTGGTAAAGCCTGGGCGCGGCCACGCCGCATCACAAACAGCCCCAAGGAGAGGGTATCGGTTTGCAGTATCCACGGGCCAGCCGACCGGCCCCATTTGAGAGTGGTTTGCTTTGACTTCATTGCCCATCGTGGCTTATCGACGGAATTTGCTCCTCCTGACCGCAGCCTGGGCCGCCAGCGGGACGACGCTTTTCGTCTTGGTGCCGCTGCTGTCTCCCGGCCTGCAGCTCATCGCTCCCATGATCCCGCTGGCCTGGTACTTCGCAAACGGCCGCAGACTGCCGCTCACGC
>DATFCC010000418.1:0-7002 GCA_035253505.1 Hyphomicrobiaceae bacterium | reverse complement strand
CGAGAAGCTGCTGGCCGCAGCGAAGGGCTACCGCCCTCTCTACCAGCTCCTGCAGGCGCAGGCGCTGGCCGCCGTCCCCGCGCTCGTCGTGTCACCCCGGCCGGGCTATGTCTCCCTCGGTGCGCCGGCGGAGTTCGCGGCCGTCACGCTGCATGCCACGGAGGTGCGGCTGGGCCTCGACCTAGGCGACCGGCCGTTCGATGCGCAACTCGTCAAGGCGCGCCTGCGCGGGGTAGGCCCCGCCATCTCGCACATGCTGGTGCTGACCGATGCCCGCCAGGTGAACGCCGATTTGCTCAACCTGATCAAAGCGGCCAATGCCCGGGTGAACGGCTGAACCGATTGCACCGGGCCTCTCCAGACACGAAAATGTCGGACTTGCCATCGATCCTGCCGGCAAGTGCAGTGGAGGCGCGGGTTCCATGCTCACTTTGCGTCGTTCGTCGTCTGTGGCGGCGTTGTTGCTCGGCTTGATGGGCCTGCCGGGGTCGGCGCCAGCCCAAGCTCCCCCAGGCTCCCAGAAATCGCCGCCCGCCGCCGCAACCCAGCCGACGGCGTCGCCGGCCGCCGAGAAGGACCCGCGCGAGGGCGATCCTGGCTACGAGCAGGCGCAGCGCCTGATGAAGGCGGTCGACGCCGTGCTGCAGGACACCGCCAAGAACCGCGACGAGGCCAGGAAGCTTCCCTCCCAGAAGGACTTCCTGATGAAGCCGCTGTGGACCGAGACCAAGGAGGATCGCGAGAAGAAGATCCGCGACCTGCTCGATTCGGCTCTGGGCATCATCACCGACGTGCCGGTCGTCGATGTGCAGAAGAAGATCGAGGGCCTGCGCAGGAACATCCGCGAGCTCGACGACCGTATCGTACGCCTGCGCGAGAAGCAGATCGGCGCCCCCAAGGACGGCATGCTGCCGGGCCTCATCACCGATACGGTCGACAGCCTGTCCAAGGACATCGACGAGGCCAGGCGCAAGATAGAGCTCAATCGCGAGGAGATCGGCAAGGCCAAGGGCGAGGTGGTGGCGGCGCTCGACAAGGCCGGCGTCAAGCTGGCGCCGGAGCAGGTCGACCTGCTGCTCGACAGCGTCCTGTCCGGCGATCTCGTGCGCCTGGTGGCCGTGTTCAACTCGGCCAAGATGATCGACGGGCAACTGGGCAAGCTGCTGGTGGCGTCTGGAGAGAACGTCGGGGCGGCGCGCAAGTACTTCGCCATGCACGCGGCGCTATTCGCACTGCTCGTGCACTCGCAGGACCTGCTGATCGCCAAGATCGACCAGCAATACCTGCCCAAGCTGTCGGCCATCGAGCAGGACATCAAGGCAGCGCGCCTCAAGACGGCCGAGTTGCTCAAGGCGGAGAATCGCGAAGACCAGAAGCGGGCGCTGGAGGCCAACCGCGACAGCCAGCGGCTCGCCGACGACGCCGCCAAGGGCTATCGCCGATACCTGCTGCAGCAGCGCGAGCAGGTGGCCAAGGCGCGCCAGCGCGCCACGCACGATTTGCGCATCGCCGACAACACGTTCGAGACCGTGGAGGCGAGCTACCAGCTTCGCAACCTGATGAAGGATTCGGCTGCCTCCTTCGAGGCCCTGCAGCGCCTGGAGGCGCCGACCTTCGACCAGATCTTCCGCAACGAAGAGCTGCGCCGCGAATTCGAGAACCTCACCCGCAAGCTGGACGCGCCCACGAGCTGACACCGGTCTGCTCGTAGTTCCCTCCCGTAAGGAGGCGGAGAAGAGGAAAGCGCGGCCCTACTTCGTCTCTTCGGGGGCGCGCTGGTAGATGTCGTCGCCGCGCACGATGTCGTCCTCGCCGAGGTAGCTGCCGATCTGCACCTCGATCACCTCCAGCGGCGTCTTGCCGGGGTTCTCCAGCCGGTGCCACTGCGTGGCGACGATGTAGACGGACTCGTTCTCCCGCACGAGCCGGTCTTCGCCGCCGATGTGCACCTTGGCCGTGCCGTGCACGACCACCCAGTGCTCGGAGCGGTGGTGGTGCATCTGCATGGACAGCTTGCCGCCCGGCTTGACGTGCAGCTTCTTCACCTGGAAGCGCGGGCCCAGGCTCAGCGTCTCGAAGTAGCCCCACGGACGGCTGCTGCGCCGGTGCTGCTCCTGCTCCTTGCGCTTCGTGCGCTTGAGCTCGGCGACGATCCGAGACACATCCTGCGCCTTGGAGCGGTCGGCAACGAGCAGCGCGTCGGCGGTGTCGACGATGACGAGGTCCTTGACGCCGAGCGTGGACACGAGCGCGCGGCTGGAATGAACGTAGCAGTCGGAGGTCTGCTCCAGGATGGCATCGCCTTCCACGGCGTTGCCGTGGGCGTCACGCGGCGCGAGGTCCCACAACGACGACCAGGAGCCGACGTCGTTCCAGCCGATGTCGAGGGGCAGCACGGCGGCCGAGGCGGTGCGCTCCATCACGGCATAGTCGACGGAGATGGAGGGCGCGGCGGCGAAGGCATGGGTGTCGAGGCGCAGGAAGCCCAGGTCCTCCTTGGCGCCGGCCAGGGCCGCACGCGCCGCCTTCAGGATGTCGGGCTCCAGCCGGGCGAGCTCCTCCAGGAACGTGCGCGCGCCGAGCACGAAGATGCCGCTGTTCCAGGCATACTCGCCCGAAGCGAGATAGCGCTCCGCGGTGGCCTTGTCGGGCTTCTCCGTGAAGGCCGCTACGCTGAAGGCGCTGTCGAAACCGGCCAGCGGCGCCCCGCGGCGGATGTAGCCGTAGCCGGTGTGGGCTTGGTCAGGCTTGATGCCGAACAGGACGAGCTTGCCGCTGGCGGCGACCTCGGCGGCCTTGCGCACCGACTCGAGAAATCCCCGCTCGTCCCGTATGACATGATCCGACGGCATCACCGCGAGCACGCCGCTAGGGTCCTCGGCGGCCACGAACAGCGCCGCGACGGCGATGGCCGCAGCGGTATTGCGCGCAACCGGCTCGAGAATGACGGCGCGTGGTGCAACCCCGGCGCGTGCAGCTTCCTCCTCGATCAGAAAGCGATGGTCATTGTTGCCGATGACGATGGGGGCGGCGAAACCGGCCGAGGGCGGCAGACGCTCGAGGGTAGCAGCCAGGAAGCTCGAGGCCTGTGCCTCGGAGAAGCGGATGAACTGCTTGGGATACATGGCCCGCGACAGCGGCCACAGGCGTGTGCCCGATCCGCCCGACAGCACGACGGGATGGATGGAGCTGGCGAAAGCCTTGTCGCCGGGCGCGGTTACCGCGCGCATGGCCGATCGGAAGACATGGTCGTGCCGCACTACTGTTCACCCCCGGAAACAGACTGTTTCTGACAGTGCCCGAATGCCTACCGGTTCCGCGGGGGATCGGCCATCGTCACATTGGGTCCTGGTAAATGCTGCGCCGCAGCAATTGCTCGGCGGGCCAAAGCGGCCCGCCGCGTGTGCAACATGCTGTGTGCTTGGCCGTGGCCGATGGCGTGCCTAGCGGAAGGCCGCCACCCGGCCCGCCTGCTCGGCAATGACACGCGCGTTGTCGAGGTCGACCGTGCCGGCCGGCTCGCCCCTCACCTTGACCAGGGGCCCCGACCATACCGGCAGGCGCGGGCAGCCGCCGCAGCTCTCCTTGTAGCTCATGATGTCGCGCCACTTGGTGCCGTTGACGTAGCCATGGCCGTAGGGGAACGGCGTCAGGTTCTTGTCGAGGTTGAGGTCATGCCGCGCGCCGATCAGGTGGCCGATCTCGTGGGCCAGCGTATAGCTTGCCGCGGCGCACTCGTGATGCACCACCGCGAAGGCCTCGTCGGCATCGGCATAGACGCGCGTTGCCAGCCCGCACCCCTTGGGGTCGTCGACGACCAGCACCGCCACGTCCGCCTTGTACGTGTTGCGCAGGCCATGGACCTCCTCCATGTAGCCATCGCCCTTGTCGGCAAAGCGCCATACGTGATCGAAGTGCGCGCCTTCCTCGACGTAGCTGGTCTCGTAGGCGTGCACGAGGCGCAGTTTCACCTGGCCGATCCCGCTCTGGCGGAAGGACTCGTTGCCCTCCTCGATCGAGAGATTGATCAGCTCCTTCTTGATGTCCATGTAGTTTGCCGCCGCCTTCTTCGTGTAGGCGACGAGGACGTCTATGACGATGTCCTTCGGTCCCGGCACCGCCGCCTTTTTCGCGGAGGGGTCGAGCGGCCTCGGTCCACCCAGTGCCGCCTTCTGGTCTGCGGTCGTCCCCTGCGTCTGCACCTTCGCCTGGCGTTTCCCGGTCTTGAGCTGACCACCCTTCTCCCGTTGGGGCCGCTTCGGCCGCATGATGCTCGCGTCTCCCTCCTTCAGCAGCGGGTCGTCGCGCAGGTTGGGATCGTTGGCGCGCATGCGCTCCGGCATCGGCGCATGCTCCTGCGGCATGCGCTCCTCGCTCATCTCCACCACGGCATGCATCTCGCCGCCCATGTGCCGGATCGAGTAGATGCGGCCCTGGTGCTGGAGGGTGCCGGCCATCTTACCGCCGGGCCACCACATGATCGTGGCGGGCGCATCCGTACCCTCGACCGCGCCGCGCCAGACGCACATGTCGGTCTTGATGTCGACGCTGGTGCGCACGATCGTGAGCTCGGTCTTGTCGCTCAGCTTGATGGAGATCCGCGCCGCATCCTTCGACGTGGCCGGGCCACCGATATTGGGGCCGGCGTCCTTGGTCAGCGCATACTCGACCATCGGTGCCATCGGCGCCGCCATCATGCCGACGCCCATCGTCGACGTGGAGCCCTTGGCGTTGTCCATCATGGTCTTCTGCTTGTCGCTCATCTGCATGTCGGTCGGCGCCGAGTGGAACACGTGGTTCCAGTCGCTGCCGAGCTGGGTCGCCTTTGCGCCGTTCTCGGCGGCCGCCTTCTTGACCGCCTCGACGTTCTCCTTCGGCACCTCCCACATCTCGCTCTTGGTCAGGGTCAGCACCTGGCCCCTGGCCTTGCCGGCGCGCTTGATGATGCGCTTGTAGGTCGGCGAGTTCTGCGGCGGCAGCTTGGTCATGATGAGGGGCACGCGTTCGGGCTGGGTCTGGGCCGGCGCCGGCAGGGCCGCGAGACACGTCAGGCTGCCGGCGAGAAGCGTGTAGCGGACGGCGCGTTGCTTGATCATGACCACATTCTCCAGGCGATGGTCACAGACGGATGGCCCGTCTCGCGGAGACGGAGCCTTCTTGTACCAAGTCTTGCGGCCTGCCGTCAGTGGCCGCCGCATTATGCTTGAGCAAAAGCTTTCGGGGGCATCCCCGCGGTGCACCAAGCCGGTCCGCCGGCCGGTATTCGGGTTTGCGGTCTTCCAGTGCCTTCATGGCCGGGCCCTAGACATAGAGCCCGAGCACCGGCGCGACGAGGGCCCTGAAGGCCGCCCGCGCCCTATGCAACCTGACTTTGACGGCACCCTCGGTGGTGTCCAGCATGCGCGCGACCTCCTCCGTGCTGAAGCCTTGGATGTCGCGGAGGAGCAAAACGATACGGTGCCTGTCGGACAGCTCGGCAAGCTTGCTGGTGACCAGCTCGCAGGCCTGCTTGCGCTGCAGGATCTCATGCGGCGTCGAGATGTCGGCCCAGCCGGGACCAGAGCTATGGAGGGCGCGCTCGATGAGCGGCAGCGCGTCCCAGAGGCATTGCTCGCGGGCACATCGCTGCGCGCGCAGCCGCATCAGGGCGGTGTTGACGACGATGCGGTAGAGCCAGGACTTGATGGTGCACCGGCCCTGAAATGCGCCGATGTTCCGGAAGGCTTGCAGGAATGCCTCCTGCACGCAGTCCTCCGCCAGGGTGCTGTCCTTGAGGTAGCGCTGGGCCAGATACAGCATCCAGCCGGCATGGCCGCGCACGAACGCCTCGCAGGCTACCCGGTCGCCCGCCCGCAGTCGGGCGAGCAGGCCGGCTTCGTCCTGCTGCCATCGGTCATCCCGCACGGCGCGCTCCTCTTGGCGAGGGTGGCTCGCGGCCTGGCCCGCTTCCGGACGTAGCAGGTTCACATACGAGCCCTGTGACATGGGCTCGCGCGATAGACCGACGCGGGAGGATGGCATGCTGCGCAGTCGTGCCCATCATCGGCGCCTCCCACGCCAACAGTTCTGATTTCGGGTTCGATGCCTTGGCGGCAGCGCCAAAGAAGCTACGCAGCGGCGCGTGCGCTGGGTCGGCGCATCACGAAGGCGTTATGAACATTGAAGAATTGCGGGGCGCGCGTGATCGGGCGCGGGGGCGCGAACCGTCATCGGGCAGCGCCGGCCGGATGACCGGAATGCAGGTGGGCTCAGCGGTCGATGTTGGCCGGCTGGCCGGCAATGGCCACCGACAGGTCCGCCGTATCGAGCAGGGAGCGGGCGACGCGGGCGACGTCGGCGCGCGTCACCTTGGCGAGACCCGCCTTGCGCGCGTTGACGAAATCTGGGCCCTGGCCCTGCAACTGGGCGCGCAGCATCTGCTCGGCGATCTTGGTGTTGGAGTCGAGGCTCAGCACGAACGAGCCGATCAGGTAGCTCTTCGCCGCGTCGACCTCCTCCTGATTGGGCCCGTTCTCGGCCAGCGCCTTGAACTCGGCGCGAACCAGCTCGAGGCTGGTGGCGACATCCTTGTTGGGGCTGGCGAAGCCGCCGATCAGCATGTTGGCGTGCTTGAAATTGTAGAGCAGCGTGTAGATCCAGTAGGTGAGACCCCGCTTCTCGCGCACCTCGCGCACGAGACGGGCGTCCGAGCTGCCGCCGCCGAGAAGTTGCGACAGGACGAGGCCCGCATAGTAATCGGGGTCGTTGCGCATGAGGCCGCGCTTGCCGAAGATCGTGACCGACTGCGGGCCTTCCACATCGACCACGCTGGGCTTCGGCACGGGCTTGGGCTCGACATCGGCGACCGCGGTGAGCTGCGGGTCGGCCGGCAGGGCGCCGAACACCTCGTCGAGCACTTTGCCGAGGGTGGCGGCATCGATGTCGCCGACGGCTGCCACGCGCAGCGTCTTCCGCGCCATGATGCGCTTGCGATAGTCGAGAAGATCGTCGCGGGTGACGGCC
>DATFCC010000417.1:0-5736 GCA_035253505.1 Hyphomicrobiaceae bacterium | reverse complement strand
GCATCGCCTGTATCAGCAATCCGGGGCAGACCTCGAGACCATGACCCTAGCTGTCATGCTCAAGAAGGCGAGCCGGATCTACGGACGCCTGCCGCCACGGCTCGCGGCGGAGCCGTGGTTCGAGCCGCTGCCCGGTGTCTTCAACCCGGCACTGCTGCCGCTCGACCGGTTCCATCCCAACCGCGTCCAATTCGTCTGCCGGAAGCACTACTACGAGCTCGACCGGCGCGGCATCATGATCGACAGCCCGCGGCGCGAGGCGACCGTCAACTGGCTCTATGAAGGTGTCGTCGAGAGCGGCAGCCTGCGCGTGCTGTCGCGGGCGCCTATCGAGGCCTTCGACGGCATCGAGGACCTGCGCTTCTACGAGCACGAGGGGCGCCTGTACGTGACGGGCACCCGGCCCGATTTCGAAACGCACGCCCGCTCCGCGCCCTTCCTGGCAAGCGCGGCGCGCATTCACGCCGCCATGACGCCGCAGGACCTGCAGCTTTGCGAGAATCCGCCCGAGCTCGCGGAGCGGGAGAAGAACTGGGTGTTCTTCACTGATGATCGGCGCCTGTACCTGGAGCGGATGCCGGGGCTCGAGGACATCTTCGAGGTGGATGTCGCCACGGGGCGCCTCGACCGCCGCGGCCCGGCTGGGCAACTGTCGGGCTGGAGCGGCACCAAGGCGGCGTCCTGGATGGGTGGCACGCTGTTCCTCGACCACAAACGCGTCTATCCGCTGCGTGGCTTCGAAACCCTCGTGCGCTTCGTGTTCCGTTTCCGCTATCGCCATCCCCGGTTGGGGACCGTCGCCCTCTCGCCCGAATTCTCCTTGCAGGACGATCTCACCGACCTGGTCTACGCCAGCGATCTCGTCCTTCTCGGCGGCTTCGCGTTCATCGGCATCGGCATCAACGATGGGGCCGCGCAGATCCTGAAGTGCCCGCTCGTGCATATCGAGCAGATGCTGCACCTGTAGCACCCGCGTCGAGCCCCTCGGAACCGCGCTCAGGCGGCCAGCGACCTGGCGATTGCGTCCGACCCCTTCTCGGCGATCATGATGGTCGCGGGGTGGATGTTGGGCGAGGGGATCGCCGGCATCACCGAGGCGTCGGCCACGCGCAGGCCTTCGATGCCGCGCACGCGCAGCTCGCTGTCGACGACCGCCTTGTCGTCCTCGCCCATCCGGCACGTGCCGCAGGGGTGGTAGACGGTTCCCGCAACCTGGCGAATGAAACCGCGGATGTCATCCTCATCGACCACCTGCGGACCGGGCCGCACCTCGGCGAAGATCATGGACCGGTAGGGCTCGGTGGCGATGATCTGCCGGCCGATGTGGAACGCTGCCACCGAGCGGCGCATGTCGTCGCCTTCGGGATCGCTGAAGTAGTTGGCGAAGATGCGCGGCTTGGAGCGCCCGGTGCCGTCCGCGAGCTTGATCTCGCCGCGGCTCTTGGGCCGGCAGACGCAGAAATTGAAGCCGAAGCCCGGCCAGCGATCGAGACCGAGTGTCAGATGCTCGGTGGAGAAATTCGTGGCCTGGAACTGCAGGTCGGGCACCGGCTCATTCGGGCTCGACCGCGCAAACAGGTTGCCCTCGGTCGCGCCAACGGCGAGCTGGCCGGACCTCGACCACAACCAGTCCAGTGCCATGCGCACCTGCTGGCGGCGCGAGGTCAGGATTTCGTTCAGCGTGCCGGGGAGCCGGGTGAGGAACGTAAAGCGGGCCTGCACGTGGTCCTGCAGGTTCTTGCCGACGCCGGGCAGGTCGTGCCGGACATCGATGCCGACCTGCCGCAGTTCCCCGGCGGGACCCACACCTGAGTTCATCAGCAGGACGGGCGAATTGATGGCACCGCCCGAGATGATGACCTCGCGCCGTGCGCCGATGCGCTTGACGGTGTTGCCCTGCTCGACCTCCACGCCGACCGCCCGCCGGCCGTCGAACAGGATGCGCCTCACGTGGGAGCGCGTCATCAGCTCGAGGTTCTTGCGCTTGAGGTTGGGCTTCAGGTAGCCGACCGCCGTCGAGCACCGCCAGCCGTTGCGGACGTTGAGCTGGACCATGCCCACGCCGTCGATGCGCTCGGCGTTGAAATCGGGGTTGAGTGGATACTGCAGGCGCGTGCAGGCCTCCACGAACGCCTTCGAGGTGGCCGATGGCCGCTTGATGTCGGAGATGGTCATCGGGCCACCCTGGCCGCGGTAGGAGTTGGCGCCGCCGACGTTGTGCTCCATGCGCTTGAAGTAGGGGAGGACGTCGTTGTAGCTCCAGCCCTTCGCGCCCAGGGCCTCCCAGCCATCGTAGTCGCTCGGCGCCCCGCGCAGGAACACCAACCCGTTGATGGAGCCTGAACCGCCCAGCACCTTGCCGCGCGGCCAGCTCAGCCGGCGACCGTTCAGATGCGGCTCGGGCTCGGTCTCGTAGCCCCAGTTGACGGCGGGGTTGGGGACGAGCTTGCCGAAGCCCAGGGGGATGTGGATCCAGGGGTTGTAGTCGCGGCCGCCGGCTTCGATCAGGCAGAGGTTGATGGAGGGGTTCTCGGTAAGGCGCGTTGCCATCACGCAGCCGGCCGAGCCTCCCCCGGCGACTATGACATCGAATTCGGCGTCGAACGTGTTCGCCAAGACCGCTCCTCCCGTCACTCTACGTTAACCTAGGGTAAGCGGACCCGAGTGACCAAGCAAACCGCAGCTCGGGCACTCCGCCGCGGTGTCGCAACGGCGCAGCCGTGCCGCCGACCTTTGACGCATTCCTAACCATGCCGGGCTGGATTTCGCATCAAATATGGGGCTCGGAATAAAGGATTAGGGGTCCCGCCCTTAACGCTATTGCCTCGGCGAAGGGGATAGCGATGACAGGATCCTGGGAGCACCGCGGCCGGTTGCGGCGTCTCGGCGGTATTTGTCCTGCAACTGTCAGGATCGTGGACGAGCGCACGCGCCCCGCTGCGTCGCGGCAGCAAGACGCGCGTTTCCTGCGAGACGATCACGACCTGGAAGCCCGCAATGCCATCCTCGATGCCGCCCTTTCGAACATGTTCCAGGGCCTTGCCATGTTCGATGCGCATCAACGGGTGGTTTTCGCCAACGACCGCTTCGCTCAGATGTACGGGCAGACGCCCGAGGACGTGCGGCCCGGCACACCCTTGCGGAAAATCATCGAGCATCGGGTGAGCAGCGGCATCTACGTCGGCACCACCGTGGACGAGGTGCTGCGGCGCATGCGCGAGCGTGTGGCGCGCGGCACGGTGAGCCATATGACCGCGCGCATGGGGGATGGGCGCACCATCTCCGTATCGATCATGCCGCGCCCGGATGGCGGGTGGGTGACCACCCACCAGGACATCACCGAGCGCGAGAGGCTCAGCGCCAGTCTCGAGGAGCAGAACGCCCGTCTGGCCGACCAGCACGAGCTGCTGGATGCGGCCCTCGAGAACATGCTGCAGGGTCTCGTCATGTTCGACGCCGAGCGCAAGCTCGTCATATGCAACATGCGCTTCGCCGATCTGTACGGCCTCGCGCCGGATCAGGTTGTGCCCGGCACCACCGCACAGGAGATTCTGCAGCATCGCATCGGCAATGGCTGCTTCCAGGTCAACGACAGCGAGGGATTGCTGGCGTCGGCGTGGGACGGGGAGCAAAACGCGACCGAGCTGGAGGAGCTGGCAGACGGCCGCGTCGTCAGCGTCGCGCGAATCCGGCTTGCGAACGGCGGCTGCCTCCTCACTTACGAGGATGTCACCGAGCGTCAGAGGCTAAATGCACGCCTGGCCGATCAGCACGCGCTGCTGCGCGAGCACGAGGCGCTGCTCACGGCGCAGAATCTGCAACTCGACGCAGCCCTCAACAACATGGTGCAGGGCCTCGCCATGTTCGATACCCAGTACCGGCTCGTACTCTGCAACCGCCGGTATCGCGAGATCTACGGCCTCAGTGCCGAGCAGGTGAAGCGCGGCACGACGCTGCGTGAGATCATCGAGCACCGCATCGCCAACGGCCTGGACGCGAACCGGACGCCCGACGAGATCGTCGATGCGATGCTGCGCCGGCGCCAGGACGCCAGCTTCGAGCAGTTCGTGAGCGAGCTCAGCGACGGACGCTCCATCGCCATCACGGTGCAGCCCATGGCCGATGGCGGGACCGTCACCACGCACCAGGACATCACCGAGCAGCGTCGCAACGAGGCCAAGATCACCTACATGGCCTTGCATGACGCGCTGACGGGCTTGCCCAACCGCGTGCTGCTGAATGAGCGGCTGGAGCACGCGCTGGCGCGCAGCCGGCGCGGTGAGCTGGTGGCCGCGCACATGCTGGACCTCGACCACTTCAAGCATGTCAATGATACGCTGGGCCATGCAGCCGGAGACAAGCTGCTGAAAATGGTAGCCCAGCGCCTGAGAGCCCTGGTCCGGGAGACGGACACGATCGCGCGCATGGGCGGCGACGAGTTTGCCGTCATGCAGGTGGACATCTCCCAACCCGCGGATGCGACGACGCTCGCTGCCCGCATCATCGAGGAGCTCTCCAGCCCCTTCGAGATCGACGGCCAGCAGGTTGTCGTCGGCACCAGCGTGGGCATTGCGCTGGGTGCGACCGCTGCGGGCAGCCCCGAGGAGGTCATGCGCAACGCCGACCTTGCACTCTACCGGGCGAAGGGCGATGGGCGCGGCACCTATCGCTTCTTCGAGGAGGAGATGGACATCGCCATGCGTGCGCGCCGCGATCTCGAAATGGATCTGCGGCGGGCACTGCCGGGGAGCGAGTTCGAACTCCACTATCAGCCCTATGTCGATCTTGCCACCAACGAGATCAGCGGTTTCGAGGCCTTGATCCGCTGGCGCCACCCCGTCAGGGGCCTGGTGTCGCCGGGAACGTTCATTCCGCTGGCCGAGGAGATCGGCTTGATCGTGCCGATCGGCGAATGGGCGATCCGCGAGGCCTGCCGCACGGCGGCGCAGTGGCCGGAGGGCATGCGCGTGGCCGTGAACCTGTCGGCCGCGCAGTTCAAGAATACGGGGCTCGTTGCCGTCATCGCCGACGCTCTCGCGCGCTCTGGCCTGCAGCCCGGGCGGCTCGAGCTGGAGATCACGGAGACCATCCTGCTGCAGGACAGCAAGGACACGCTGGCCATGCTCTACCAGCTGCGCAGCCTCGGCGTGCGCATCGCCATGGATGATTTCGGCACCGGCTATTCCTCGCTCAGCTATCTGCAGCGGTTCCCGTTCGACAAGATCAAGATCGACCGCTCGTTCGTGAAGGACATCGCCGAGAGCGCCGGTTCGCTCAACATCGTGCGCGCGGTGGCGGCCCTCGCTCAGGGCCTCGGCATCGCTACGACGGCCGAAGGCGTCGAAACGAGGGAGCAACTGGCGACGATCAAGGCCGAAGGCTGCAGCGAGATGCAGGGTTTCCTGTTCAGCCGCCCCCTGCCCGCCGACGAGATCGAGCGGCTGTTCCTGACCGATCGTCGCGACAAAGGCGCCGGCACCAACGTCGCGGCCTGACGCAGGAACATGTATGCTCCGGTGCACTGCGCGCGGCCCGGCCCTGGCCGCGGCGCATTCGTGCAGAAGGAGCAGGCGCGTGGCGAAACACGACATCCGCGAAGGTTTCGAGGTCTTCGTCTCAGACCACGACAAGGCATTCGGCGCCGTCCGTCAGGTCGTCCCGCACGGCCGTTCGGAGATCGTGGTCTACGTGGAGAACGCCGGGGACTTCTCGGTCCCGCTCGATGCGGTGACGGCC
>DATFCC010000416.1:0-10995 GCA_035253505.1 Hyphomicrobiaceae bacterium | reverse complement strand
CCCGGCCCCAAGGCCGAGCGCCGCGGCGCCGGCAAGGAATTCCCGACGGCGCAGGTACACCTCGCGTGGTGTGATCTCGGACGGGATGATATCGGAGGGACGCCGGATCAGCATGAGCTGGCCTCGCTGCTGCGATGAATCAGAGATAGCGGCGAGCCCCACGCCGAGGAAGTGGAAACAACGCTCTTGACGCTGATTTGAGCGCCGGTGAACGGAGCCGAGCCCGGGACTGCGGCACTGGAGGCGACGACCCGCCAAGAGTCCGTCGGCAGGGCAGCCCGTCCTAAACGGCCACGACGCGCTCGATGCCGTCGCTGCCTTCCTGCCAGGCAAGCTCGCCCCGGCCCAGCATGTAGTTGACGTGCGCCTGGACCTCGCTGAAGGCGAAACTCATCTGGTGAGGGTCGAGCTCGCGCGAGAAGAGGACGGGGACGAGCTCGGCGGCTGAGCGCGGCGCGGCGCGCGAGGCCTTGGCGATGGCGTCGCAGCGCACGCGATGATGCGCGACAAGCTCGTCGCTGCGCGTATGCAACCCGTAGAAAGGGAGCTGGTGTCCCGGCAGCACCAGCGCATCGGCCGGGATCTGCGCGCGCAACTGCGACAGCGAGCGCATGTAGAGGCCCAGCGGATCGCCGTCCGGATCGACCGCCCATACGCTGATGTTGGGCGTGATCTTGGCCAGCACCTGGTCCGCGGCGAGAAAGATGTTCTCGGCCGCGCAATAGAGCATCACCTGCTCGGGCGCGTGACCGTTGCCGGTGAGCACATCGAACGTTCGCCCGCCGATGCGCAGCGTGTCTCCGGCGACCAGGCGGCGGAAGGTCGGTGGCAGTCCCGATACCATCTTCAGGTAGCCGTGGCCCTGGGTGGCCACCCGCTGCGTGGTGGCCGCGTCGAGGCCATGGCGCAGGTAGAAATCGCGGTAGGTCTTGGCATCGAGCGCGCCGGGGCTCAGCGAGATGTTGGCGCAGGAGAGATAGCTCGTCTGGCTGGTGAGCAGGGGAATGCCGTGCCGCTCGCACAGCCAGCCCGCGAGGCCGATATGGTCCGGGTGGAAGTGGGTGACGATCAGGCGCGTCAGCGGCCGTCCCGCGAGCGGCCCGCCGGCCAGCGTGTCCCAGATGGCGCGGGTGGCGTCATTGCCGATGCCCGTATCGAGCACCGCCCAGCCTTCACCGTCGTCGATCAGGTAGACGTTGATGTGGTTGAGCCGGAACGGCAGCGGGATGCGGACCCACAGGATGCCCGGCGCTACCTCCAGCGTCTCGCCCGGCGCCGGCGGCTCCGGCAGCGGGTAGACGAGAGGCGGGTTGTCGATCTTGGTCAGCATGCGCGTCCGTTTCCGCAGTGGGCGAATCCGCTCCGGCGCGGAGTCTGCCATGGATTGTTGCGGTGCACCTAGCCCCATCGGACTGGGGAGCCATGCGAGCAGCCGGCGCCGGCCGCTCGCACCCGCGATCCACCGTTGCCCAAGCCGCGTCAGCCTGTCACACAGCGGCCATGAACGAAGCCCTGGCCATGCCGAAGCGCGCCTCGATGCGCGGCCTCATCCTGCTGGCGGTGGTTGTCCTCGCCTGGGGCACGCTGTGGCCGGTCAACAAGGCGTTGCTGGCCTACATGACGCCGATCTGGTCGATCGCGCTGCGCACCTGCATCTCGGCCCTGACCCTATTTGCAATCTCGTGGTGCGTTACCGGCATCGCGGCGCCCACGCGCCAGGACGCGCCGGTGCTCGTCAGCATGGTCGTGCTGCACATGGTCGGGTTCACCGTCCTGTCGCAGCTCGCGCTGCAGGTGGTGCCGGCAGGGCAATCGACCGTCCTGGCCTATACCAGCGTGCTGTGGGCCCCGCTCGGCGCGGCACTGTTCCTGGGTGAAAGGTTGACGCTGCGGCGTGCCATTGGCCTGGGGCTCGGCGTGCTCGGCCTCATCGCCATCTTCAATCCGGCAGCGTTCGACTGGAGCGACCGCGGTGCGGTCGCGGGCAACGCGGCCCTGCTGGTGGCCGCCGCGCTGTGGGCGTCGAGCATCGTCCACAACCGCAGCCATAACTGGCGCTCCACGCCCTTCCAACTGGCGCCGTGGCAGGCCCTGCTGGCGACGGCGATCCTGGTGCCGATCGCCTTCGTGTTCGAGGGCCTGCCCAACGTGACGTGGAATGCCACGTCGCTGGCGATGCTGCTCTATGCCGGCATTCCCGGCACCGCGCTCGCCTACTGGGCCGCCGCCGTCAGCTCCTCGGAGCTGCCGGCCGCGACCACGTCGCTCGGGCTCATGGCGGCGCCGGCCATCAGCATCGTCGTCGCTCTCGTGCTACTGGGAGAGCGCCCGACGACGATGCTGATCGTCGCGCTTGTCCTTATCCTCGCCGGCATGGCTGTCGGCATTTCTGGAGCGGCCGCGCGTCGCCGGTGAGCCACGTTTCTGCGGATCGCGAGGGACTGCGGAGTGCATGGTGCAATCGGTTCATGCCGGGACCGCGAAGGCCGGCTCCATGCCGGACTTGCGGATCACCGCAGCCGCATCCGGGGATGTGAGATACGCAATGAGGCCTCGCCCCGCATCGGCCGAACCTGACGCCGCGGCGATGCCTGCCGCAAACACGGTGATGTGCTGGATGTCGGCGGGCAGCGGGCCGACGAGGTCGATGCCCGCCACCGGCAGCAGCTCGCTCACCTGTTGGAAACCGATCTCGATTTCGCCGCGGGCCACCGCCGCACCGACCGGTTCCCCTTCCACCCGGCGAATGCGGCTGCCGAGTTCCTCGATGAGGCCGAGGCGCCCGAGCAGGCTTCTCATGTAGATGCCGCTGGCGCTCGTGGAATGCCCGATCGACGTGGCCTGGCGGATCGCCCGGACCAGTGCATCCGCCGAGGCGATGTCCGGCCTCGGTGCACCCGCGCGTACGGCAATGCCGATGCCGGAACGCGCAAGATCGGCGCGACTGCCGGCGGCGATGAGCCCTTCGTTTGCCAGCCGGTCGAGACCCTCGGCCGCCATGATCACGACGTCCGCAGGCTCGCCCCGCGCCAGCCGCGCGGGAATGGATGTCGGAGCGCCCGCGACCGAGCTGCCCCACGCAACCGACAGCTTCTGGCCCGTCGCGCGCTCGAACTGTGGCGCCAGCGCGAGATAGGCCGCCTTGAAGGCGCCCGAGCAGAGGACATGCAGCTCGCGAGGGACATGCTTCGTGCTCGACATGGTCCGTCCGGAGGCTGTGACCGCGATCAGGCCCTGCCGTTGGAGATCGCCACCAGCCTGTCCAGCGCAGCCCTGGCTGCTCCGGACTCGATGGAATGCGCGGCGAGTGCTGCGCCGTCGGCGAGGTTGGCCGCCTTGCCTGCGACGATCAGCGCGGCAGCCGCATTGAGAATGGCGATATCGCGCAGCGGTGTGCCCTTGCCGGCGAGCACGTCGCGGACTGCGGCGGCGTTCTCCTTCTCGTCGCCGCCCCTGAGGTCGGAAAGCTTGGCCGGCGCCAGTCCGGCGTCGGCGGGGGTGACCTCGAACACCTCGATGCGGCCGTCCTTGAGCTCGGCGACATCGGTGGCGCCGGTGGTGGTGAGCTCATCCAGGCCGTCGTGCCCGTGCACCACCCAGACGTGCTGCGCGCCGAGGTTCTTGAGCACGTGCGCGATCGGCTCCACCCAATGCCAGGAGAAGACGCCGACGACCTGGCGCCTGACGCTGCCGGGATTGCAGATGGGCCCCAGCAGATTGAAGATGGTGCGGATGCCGAGCTCGCCGCGGATCGCCGCCCAGTGCCGCATGGCGGGATGATGCTGCGGAGCCCACAGGAAGCCCAGTCCGGCATCGGCGACACAGCGCGAGATGACGTTGAAGGGCACGTCCAGCTTGACGCCCAGCTCGGCCAGCACGTCGGAGGCGCCCGATTTGGACGAGACCCGGCGGTTGCCATGCTTGGCGACGCGGGCGCCCGCGCCTGCGGCGACCAAAGCCGCACACGTAGAGATGTTGAAGGTGCCGTGACTGTCGCCGCCCGTGCCGACGATGTCGATGGCGTCCGGGGGAACCTCGACGCCGTTCATGCGCGAGCGCAGCATTTGTGCCGCGCCGGTGATCTCCTCTACCGTCTCGCCGCGGACCCGGAGCGCCATCAGGAAGGCGCCCATTTGTGCCGCGGTCGCCGCGCCGGCCGTCATTTGGTCGAGCGCGGTGCGGATCTCCTCTTCCGTCAGCGTGGCTCCGCCGGACACCTTCTGGATGAGGCCGCGCAACTCCGGCGATGGCTCGGCGTCCATGACCCTGCCCTCACGCGGCGTGACGCGCGGCGCGCACGTTGGGACGGCGCGGCGCGATGCCGGCGATCTCCAGGAAGTTGGCGAGCAGTGCGTGGCCATGCTCGGAGGCGATGCTCTCGGGATGGAACTGCACGCCGTGGACGGGGTGGGTCTTGTGCTGCACGGCCATGACGAGGCCGCCCTCGGCGGGGGATGTCTCCGCCGTCACCACGAGGCTGCCGGGCAGGCTGGCGCGGTCGACGATGAGGGAGTGATAACGGGTGACCTCGAACTTCTTGGGCAATCCGTTGAACAGGCCGTCACCCTTGTTGGCGATCCTGGAGAGCTTGCCATGCATCAGCACGGGCGCCCGCACGACCTTGCCGCCATAGGCCTGCCCGATCGCCTGGTGGCCAAGGCAGACACCGAGCAGCGGAATCGTGGGGCCGGCCTTCTCGATCAGCTCGAGGCAGATGCCGGCCTCGTTGGGCGTACAGGGACCCGGCGACAGCACGATGCCCTTGGGCGCCAGCTCCAGCACCTCCGCAACGGAGATCTTGTCGTTGCGGAAGACGCGGCAGGAGGCCCCCAGCTCGCCCAGGTAATGGACGAGGTTATAGGTGAAGCTGTCGTAGTTATCGATGAGCACCAGCATGGCGCAGGTTTAGGGCGGGGGCGCGCCAGAGGTCAAGTTGGCGGCGTGGAAGCCGTCTCATTCCTCAGGTCAGCGACTTGGGCGTGACAAATCGGTCGAGCCGTCCCTTGCCGGGGCCGATCCGGGACCAGTCGCGCGCCTTGAAGACGATGACGGCAAGGCCGGCGGTGGGAAACTTGCGCGCCAGCGCCTTCAGCGCCTCGCGCTCCCCGTCCCCCGCCAGCTCCAGCGCCAGACCTTGCATGCCGGGATCATGGCCGATGACGAGGACGTGCTCGACCTTCGCTTCGATGCGACGCAGCCGGGCCAGCAGCACGGACGGTGCGGCGAGGTAGAAGCTCTCCTCGTAGACGACCGTCGGCCCGCCGGCCAGCCGGGGCAGGACGAGGTCCAGCGTCTGCCGCGCGCGCACGGCCGGAGAGCAGAGGATGTGGTCGGGCGCCAGGCCCTCTCGCGCCATGTAGGCGCCCATGCGCGGGGCGGCCTCCTGTCCGCGCCTGGCGAGCGGGCGGTCGAAGTCCTTCAGGGACGGATCGTCCCAGTCGGATTTGGCGTGCCGGAGGAGCGAGAGGGTCAACATGGGGGGAGGATAGCCAGCTCGCCCCGGGTTCTCAACGCGAGCACCGTCATGTTGCAGCGCTCAGCGGTTGCCGCGCCGCGCGCGCTCGGCAAAGCGAACGGCTTCCTCCGCCGCCTTGAACAGGGCGCGCGCCTTGTACTCGCACTCGAGCTGCTCGGCGTCGGGGTCGCTGTCGGCGACGATGCCGGCGCCGGCCTGCACGTACACGGTGCCGTCCTTGACGAGCGCGGTGCGCAGCACGATGCAGCTGTCCATCTCGCCGTCGGCCGAGAAATAGCCGACGCATCCCGCATACGGCCCGCGCTTCTCCTTCTCGAGCTCGTCGATGATCTCCATGGCGCGCACCTTGGGCGCGCCCGAGAGGGTGCCGGCCGGAAAGCCCGCCATCAGCGCGTCGACTACATCGTGCTGCCTGTCGAGCCGGCCGAGCACATGGCTGACGATGTGCATGACGTGGCTGTAGCGCTCCACCTGGAAGCTCTCCGTCACCTTCACCGTGCCGATCGCGGCCACCCGGCCGACGTCGTTGCGGCCCAGGTCGAGCAGCATCAGGTGCTCGGCGCGCTCCTTGGGGTCGGACAGCAGCTCCGCCTCCAGCGCCTTGTCCTCCTCGGGCGTGACGCCGCGGCGGCGCGTGCCGGCGAGAGGGCGGATCGTGACCTCGCCGTCGCGCACGCGCACCAGGATCTCCGGTGACGAGCCGACCAGCGAGAACGCCCCGAAGTCGAGGTGGAACAGGAACGGCGAAGGGTTGGTGCGCCGGAGCGCCCGATAGAGGGCGAAGGAGGGCAGCGAGAAGGGCGCGGAGTAGCGCTGCGCCAGCACGACCTGGAAGATGTCGCCGGCCGCAATGTAGTCCTTGGCGCGCGCGACCATACCCTTGAACTCGTCGGGCGCGGTGTTGGAGGTGGGCTCGGGCAAGGCCAGCGCCACGCCCGACATGCCGGTGGCGTGCGGAAGCGGCTCGTCGAGCGCCGCCACGACCCGATGCAGCCTTTCCACGGCCGCCGCGTAGGCTGCGTGCGCGTCGGTGGCCGGCTGGGGATAGACCGGGGTGACGACGATCATCTCGTCCTTCACGGAGTCGAACACCACCATGATCGTCGGCCGCACGAACACGCTGTCGGGCACCGCCAGCGCGTCGGGGCGCTGGTTGGGAAGATGCTCGATCAGGCGAACGGTGTCGTAGCCCATGTAGCCGATCACGCCGGCGGCGATCGGCGGCAGATCGTCGGGCAGCTCGATGCGCGACTGCGCCAGCAGGGCGCGCAGCGACTGCAGCGCGGGTGCCGAGTCGACCTCGAAGGCGGCAGTGTCGGCGAGCGGCCGGCGGTTGACCTCGGCGCGGTCGCCGAACGCGCGCCAGACGACGTCGGGGGCGATGCCGATGATCGAGTAGCGGCCGCGCACCGCTCCACCCTCGACCGACTCCAGCAGGCAGCTGATCGGCTGGCCGTCGCTCAGCTTGAGGGCCGCCGACACCGGCGTCTCGAGGTCGGCGACCAGGCGGGTATAGACGACCTGCGGCGCGCCCTTGCGGTAGCGCTCGCTGAAGACGGCGCGCTGTGGCAGCGTCTCGAACTGGCTGGCGGGCACGTCGAGCTTGGTCATGCCTTGTGTCCTGCCGTCGCGATCCCGCTCATTCGCTGTCCGACTGATCGCGCCCGCCGAGCGCCTGCTTCAAGGCCGCGTCGTTGACGGAAAGCCCGTAGCGCGCCTCCAAGCCTGAAATATATTCCGCCAGGACGTCCTGTTGCATCTGTTGCGCGACTTCGCCCCTGATGCGGTCGGTCTGCTCGGCGGTCGCGGCCGGAGCCGGCGTCACTTCGGCAACGCGCAGGATGATGCGCGCCTTCCCGCCCGCCGCCGGCGCCGACGTCGCGCCGCCCTTGGGCAGCGTGAAGGCGAGCTGCACGGCGTTCTGTGGCAGCCCGGGCGGAGAGGTGTTGCGGGTGACGGCCGGCGTCTTCTCCACCTTGCCGCCGGTCTCGGCGGCGACGGCCTCGATGGACTCGCCCTTGGCGAGGCGCTCGACCAGCTTCGAGGCGGCCAAAGTCACCTCCTTGCGCCGCTCCGCCTCGAGCGCGGCCGTCTTCACCTCGTCCTTCACCTCCTCGAACGACTTCTGTTTCTCGGGCGTGGAGCCCAGAACCTCGATCCAGGCATAGCCGCCGTCGGAAAGATCGGCCGCGTCCGCGTCGATGCCGATCGAGGCGGAGAATGCAGCCTGGGCGATCTTGGCGGCATCGGGGCTATCCAGCGCGGGCTTGCCGTCGGCCGTTTTTCCGGTGCGATCCATGTCGGGGAGCTCGCGGAAGGGCAGCTTCAGGCTGTCGGCGATCTCCTTGAGCGGCTTGCCGGTGGAGCGCTCGTCCTCGACCTGGTCGTGCAGCTTCTGGATCTCGGCGCTGGCGCGCTCGTCGGAGAGCCGGTCAGCGATTTCCTGCTTCACCTCCTCGTAGGGGCGCTGCTTGCCCGGCACGATCTCCGTCACCCGCAGGAGAACGGTGGAGAAGCGCCCCTCGACCGGCTTCGACAGCTCGTCCTTCGGAAGCGCGAATGCGGCCTCGGCGATCTTGGGATCGATCATGTCCTTCTTCGCGAGCTGACCCAGATCGAAGTCGGCCTCCTTGAAGCCGAGCTTGGTCGCCGCCTCCACGAAGTTCGGTGCGTTCGCCAGCTCGGCGTAGGCCTTCTCGGCGGCCGCCTTGTCCGGAAAGGAGATCTGCAGCACGTGCCGCTTCTCGGGAATGTTGAACTTCTCCTTCTCCTGCTCGTAGGCGGCCTTGGTCTCCTCGTCCGTCACCGGCCGGCGCGCCTTGAGGTCCGCGCGGGTGAGCAGGAGGACGTTCGCCTTGCGCAGCTCGGGGGTCATGAACTGGCGCTTGTTCTGCTCGTAGAACTCCTTGAGCTTCGCCTCGTCCGGGTCCGCCACCTTGACCAGCTTGTCGTAGTCCGGCGTGAAGAACTCGATGATGCGCGTCTCGTCCCGGTAGCGGTGCAGCAGGTCGACCAGATACTGCGGGGGCGAGACGCCGGCGATCAGCGTGTCCGTCAACTGCTCGCGCACCTCTTCCTTGCGGCGCGAGTTGAGGTAGCGCGCCTCCGAGATGCCGTTCTGGCGCAACAGGTTGCGGAAGGTGCTGGTCGAGAACTTGCCCGTCACGTCCTGGAACGCCGGATCGGTGCGGATCATCTCGGCGATGGTCTGGTCGGAGAGCGCGAGCTTGAGGTCATGGGCGTGCGTGTCGATCGCCGCCCAGCCGATCAGGCGCGACAACGTGCGCTGCTCGACGCCGAGCATCTTGGCCTGCTCGGCGGTCAAGCGCCGGCCGCCGAGCCGCCGCGACAGGGAGGCCATCTCGTCCTGGTAGGCCTGCCGGTACTCTTCCGTGCTGATCTCGGTATTGCCGATGCGGGCCAGCGTGCCGCGGCCGTAGCCGCGAAAGACGTCGGCGACGCCCCACATGGCAAAGGCGATGATCAGCAGGCCAAGCAGAACCTTGGCCAGCCAGTTCACGGCGCCGCGTCGCATTGCATCGAGCATGTTTCATTCCGGATTGCGGTTGGCCGGCGCGCGGGGCTCTGGCGTTGCCGGGCGGCAAGATCATGCCGATTTTTGCGCACTTTGAGACGGACGCGCGGCATATTATGAACCCGGGGTCGGGCCCGCAAGGCTCCGAGCACGCTGGAGGTGTCACAGGCGATGGCTCAATCGGGGATCCGGCCGCTGGTGGCGGGCAACTGGAAGATGAACGGGCTCGCCGGGGCGCTGGCGGAAGCCCGCAGCGTCCGCGACAAATTGGGCGAAGCCGGCTTCGCCGCTGACGCGGATGCCATGATCTGCCCGCCGGCAACGCTGGTGGCGGCGCTCGCCCGCGAGGCGGCGGGATCTCGTTTGCTGGTCGGCGGCCAGGACTGCCATGCGTCCGCCAGCGGCGCTCATACGGGCGACATCGCCGCGGAGATGCTGGCCGATGCCGGCGCGGTAGCCGTCATCGTGGGACATTCGGAGAGGCGCGCCGACCATGGCGAGCGCAGCGGCGACGTCAAAGCCAAGGCTGCGGCTGCCCACCGTGCCGGCCTGACGGCGATCGTGTGCCTCGGGGAGACCGCGGGCGAGCGCCGCGCGGGCCTGACGCTGGAAGTGATCGCGCGCCAGCTTGCGGGCTCCCTGCCCGAGAAGGCGGGTGCCGGCGATACGATCTTGGCCTACGAGCCGGTGTGGGCCATCGGCACCGGGCTGACGGCGACGGTCGCGGACGTGGCGGAGGTGCACGGTTTCCTGCGCCGCGCGTTGCGCGAGAGGCTCGGCGAGGAAGGCGAGCGCGTGCGGCTGCTTTATGGCGGCTCGGTGAAGCCCGACAATGCGCGTGACCTGATGGCGGTCGATCATGTAAACGGTGCGCTGGTCGGCGGGGCCAGCCTCAAAGCCACCGATTTTCTGACTATCATTGCCGCGTGCGGCGCTTGACCCGGCAGCCGCAAGGGCATTAGTGCCGGTCTGCCTTTTCGCCACGCACGGAGACGCGTCGGATTCGATGATACGAGCCGGCCTCAGCCTCGCCTTCCTCGCCCTGGTGATGCATTCGCTGCCTGCGCACGCGCGCCAGCTCGACAAGGACGAGTGCGCCAAGCTCAAGAGCGAGCAGACGCAGCTCGAGCAGGCGGGGGTGCGCGGGACCATGGTCAAGGGCGCCGAATGGGCGAAGGCCAACCTGGCGCCGGACAAGCTGGAGCAGATCAAGCGCCTGATCGAGCTCGACGAGCAGCTCCTGTTCCGATGTGGCGGCCGGCCGCTGGTGGTGATGCCGAGCGAGCCCGATCCCGATCCCGCCGCCCGCGGCACCGACCCCGAAGGGCAGGAGGTGGAGCCGGCCGCGTTGACGCCCAAACCGTCGGCGCCGGCGCCGCCGCCGGCGGGCAAGAAGGCTGCGCCTCCGGCGCAGAAGGCTGCCGCTCCACCGGCCGCGGCGCCGCCGAAGGAGGCGCCGAAAGCGGCCGTATCGACGACCCGCCCGGCACCGCCCCCGATCAAGGGCTCCGAGAACGGTGCGGCCGCTCCGAAAGCATCCAAGGATGCCGCCAAGAGCGCGCTGCCGGCCAAGACGGGCCAGCCGGAGGCCGCGGGGTCGACGCCGGCAGCTCCCGCCAAGGCCAAGAAGAAGATCGACGACGCCTACCGCCCATCCTCGCAGGATTGGTCGACCGATCCGTTCGGAACCAATACGCCGCCGGCCGCGAAAAATTGACCCGCCCGCCTGGGCTGGCGGCGTTCCGGCGTCCGGTGTAGAAGGCTGCCGCGAGCCCTAGCCCCACAGAAGCGCCCATGATCACCGTTCTGCTCATCGTGCATCTCATGATCGCCGCCTCGCTGGTGGGGGTGGTGCTGCTGCAGCGCTCGGAGGGCGGGGCTCTTGGCATCGGCGGCGGTGGCGGCCTCATGACCGGGCGCGGCGCGGCCAACTTCCTCACGCGCGTGACGGCGGGCCTGGCCGCGGCGTTCTTCGCCACCAGCA
>DATFCC010000415.1:0-6145 GCA_035253505.1 Hyphomicrobiaceae bacterium | reverse complement strand
GGGGTAGGGGATCTCCTGGTCGCTCACATCGACGCTGATCTCCGCGTCGTACTCGGCGACCAGCGGCTCGAGCTGCTCGAGCAGATAGCGGCGGAAGTGCGCCGGGTGCGTCACGGTGGTCGCATAGACACCGGGCCGCTGGAACTTGGCAAAGGCGCGTCGCGTACGCGCCGGCGCGCCGACGTTGCGGCAGACGACCCGCAGGAGCGGGTAGCGGAAGCCGGCGCGGTCCTTGGCGGTCGGCGGCTTGCGACTCGCCAGGTAGCGGTCGAGCGCTCGTGACAGGGCCGCGCACGAGCCGGCATAGATGGCCTCGAGACGATCGATGGCGGCTTTGGGGGAAAGAGTGTGCTTGCTGTTGGAAGGTTTATGCATGCGCAACCCTCTAGCACCGGTGCGCCTCTTGTCCCACTCCCATCGATTGAGCCGTTGAGCGGGTGCCCTGCGGGACTTGCGCGGGTGTCCGCTATTTTTCCGCGAGATCGAGGCCGTATTCGGCCGCAGATGCCTGCAGCCAATGCCAGAAACTTTGCGCCAGGCTGCGCGGAACCGCGAACACGAAGGTGGGGCTGGCATCGATCTGCCACAGATGCACCGGGATGTGCGCGGCGACCGTGACCGCAGCATCGCCGGGTTGAAAGGCGCGAGGATGCAGGTCGATGGGAACGCCCTTGGCCAGCGTGTCGCGCGACCGGGGACCGCCGATGCGAAGAAGGGTCCGGCCATGACTCTGGTCGACGATGGATGCCAGGGTCGTCAGCCGCTCGCGCAGGTAGGGCTCCATGCCGCCCGCGGGCATGGCGGGCGTGTGCGCCAGCCATTGATCGGGGGCCGACCATACGAACGCGATGCCGCGTCCCAGCACCTGCTTCGGCCTATCCGGAAGATCGCAGCCGAAGGCGGATCGCACCGCATCGGCCAAGCGGCCTCGCTGTCCTTTGCGTGCCGTCAGCGTTGCCAGGCCGGCGCCGGGAATCTCGCTCGCGGTGACGCCCGCCCCGGGGCCGCCGTGGTCGCTATGCCCTGTGGTCGCGTCCAGAGCCGAGACGGAGACTTGGGCCGGGTCAGGCACGCAGGCGCTCTCCTGCAGGGTCGTAGAAGATCGGATCGCACACCTCGACGGCCACATCGCCGTTGCGCACGGGGTCCCAGGCACGGATGTGTTCGCCGTGGCGTCTGGGGCCTGCCGCCAGCAGACCCAGCCCGATCCAATGGCCGAGCGTCGGCGAGAACGCCACCGAGGTCATGTAGCCCTGGTCGTTGGCGGCAGTGGGCTCGGCTCCTGCGCCCACGAAGTGGGCACCGGCCCGCAAGCACGCCTCGCGATCGATCGGCTTGAGGCCGACCAGCGTGGGGCGATCCGGCGCCAGCAGCGCTGGGCGCTCGCTCATGACCCGGCCGATGTAGTCCTTCCTCGCCGACAACATGCGGCCGAGGCCCAGGTCGCGCGCGGTCGTCTGGCCGTTGATCTCGTTGCCGGCGACATGGCCTTTCTCGATCCGCATCACGCCCAGTGCCTCAGTCCCGTAGGGCGCGATGTCGAAGGCGCTGCCCGCTTCCATGATGCCGTGCCACAAGGCCTCGCCGTATCCGGCCGGGATGGCGATCTCGTAGGCGAGCTCGCCCGAGTAGGAGATGCGGAAGAGGCGGGCGGGCAGACCGCCGAGAACGGTCAACTCGGCGGCGGCCATGGTGGGGAAGGCCGCGTTCGAGATGTCATACTGGTGGTCCACCACCTTGCGCAGCACGTCGCGGGAGCGCGGGCCGGCAACGGAGAACTGGGCCCATTGCTCGCTCACCGAGGAGAACTGCACGTCGAGATGCGGCCACAGCCACTGGTGGCAGAACTCCATATGCTGAAGCACCCTGGCCGCGTTGGCCGTGGTGGTGGTGAGGATGTAGCGGCCGTCACCGAGGCGCGAGACGGTGCCGTCGTCAAGGACGAAGCCGTCGTCGCGCAGCATCAGACCGTAGCGTGCCCTACCGGCAGGCAACGACTTGAAGCCATTGACGTAGAGACGATCCAGGAACTCGGCCGCATCCGGCCCCTGCAGGTCGATCTTGCCAAGCGTGGACACGTCGCAAATGCCTACACGCGTGCGCACCGCCCCCACTTCGCGGTTCACGCTCTCCAGCCAATCCGTCTCACCCGGCCGCGGGAACCATTGCGCGCGCAGCCACAGTCCGCTCTCGACGAAGACCGCGCCTGCCTGCTGTGCCCATCGATGGGACGGGGGCAATCGCGTCGGCTTGAAATCCTTGCCGCGATGGTGGCCAGCCAGTGCGCCGATAGCGATGCCCGTGTAGGGCGGGCGGAAGGTGGTGGTTCCAGCCTGCGGAATGGACTTCGCCGTGAATTCCGCCATCAGCGCCAGGCCATTGACGTTGGAGGTCTTCCCCTGGTCGGTGGCCATGCCGAGCGTGGTGTAGCGCTTGAGGTGCTCGACGGAGCGGAAGCCTTCATGCCCGGCGAGGGCCACGTCGTCGTCGGTGACGTCGTTCGGCAGGTCGACGAACGACTTGCCGCGCGATGCACGGACGCGCCACAGCGGCGTGACGCCGGTTTCTTCCGGCTCCACGTCGGGAATATCGAGGGACTGGCCCGCGCGCCCACAGTCTGCGGCAGCGGCGAGGCCGGCCCTTGCGCCGGCAGCCAGAGCGTCGCCAAGTCCGAGCTCGCCGTTGGCGGCGCCGGCCACCGCCATGCCGGGCGGCAGCGAGGCCGGGACGAAGGCCGCCAGCCGCTCGCTCCAGACGGGCCGCGCTCCGAGGTGGGACGCGAGGTGCAGCGACGGATTCCAACCGCCACAGACGCACACGAGATCGCAGGGAATGCGTTCGATGGCGCCATCAGCGGTCCGCACCTCGACGCCGCGCACACGCAGCGAGCCGAGAGCCCGCCGCACGGCGCCGCCCGATATTAGGCGCGCGCCGGCCGCGCGGGCGGCCGCCTTCATCGGCGGCGGCACCTCGGCCCGTGGATCGACAACCGCCTCCACCGAGACGCCACAGCGAGCAAGGTCGGCGACCGTGCGTGCACCATCGGCACAGGTCGCAAACACCACGGCACGCCGTCCGGGCGCAACCGCGTACCGGTTGAGGTAGGTGCGTACGGCGCTCGCGAGCATCACGCCCGGCCTGTCGTTGTCGCCGAATACCAGCGGCCGCTCGATAGCGCCAGACGCCAGGACGCAATGCTTGGCGATGATGCGCCACAGCCGCTGCCGCGGTTGATAGGGAGGCGGCTCGCCCAAGTGGTCGCTGACGCGCTCCAATGCCGCGTAGGTGCCGTGATCGTAAGTGGCAAGCACGCTCGTGCGCTTCAAGATGCGGACCTCGGGCAGGGCGGCGAGCTCGGCCGCCACATAGGCGGCCCAGCCGGCGCCGGTGCGGTTGCCGACGGTGCGGTTCTCCGCCAGCAGCCGGCCGCCGAGCTCGAAATCCTCCTCGCACAGGACGACGCGCGCGCCCGCGCGGCCCGCCGCCAGCGCGGCAGCCAAGCCGGCCGCGCCGCCGCCGACGACGAGCACATCACAGTGCAGAAAGGCCTTCTCGTAGGCGTCGGGATCGCTCTGACCCGATGCCCGGCCAAGTCCCGCGGCACGGCGGATCAGCGGCTCGTAGACCTTCTCCCAGAAGGAGGCGGGCCACATGAAGGTCTTGTAGTAGAAGCCTGCCGACAGCACAGGCGCGATCAGCGAGCTGACCGCCATCAGGTCGAAGCGCAGCGATGGCCAGCGGTTCTGGCTGGTGGCGGCGAGGCCGTCGTAAAGTTCGGCCACCGTGGCCCGCGTATTGGGTTCACGCCGCGCACCCTCCCGAAGCTCCACGAGCGCGTTGGGTTCCTCCGGTCCGGCCGTGAGGATGCCGCGCGGGCGATGGTACTTGAACGAACGGCCGACGAGGTGCACGCCGTTGGCGAGCAGGGCCGACGCGAGCGTGTCACCGGGGTAGCCCTGATATCGGCGGCCGTCGAACATGAATGCCAGACTGCGCGTGCGATCGATCATCCCACCCTTCGGCAGGCGCCGTCCGAGTTCCCCTCCCCTTGACGGGGAGGGGTTAGGGGTGGGGTGAACGACATGCGCCGACGGAGATTGAGATACCCCCACCCCCGACCCCTCCCCGCAAGGGGGAGGGGAGGCCGTGCGACTCGCGGAGACCGCCTCTCTTGATGGATCGCTCATGCCTCGTCGGCCGTTCGCGCCAGCGCCAGATCGCGGGCCGGTTCGACCTTCAAAATGGCGTGGGTGCGGGTGTCGCGGGTGACGACGAGCCACGCGCGACAGCCCCAGACGTGCTGCCACAGCTCGCGATGAGGGCCGGCGGGATTGTCGCGCACATAGGTGTATTGCGCCCACCGTGCCCGCGTCGCGTCATCGATCGGACTGCCAGGATCAACGGCGGCAGGACGCACAACGGTGGCGTCGCCGAGATACGCGAACTCCTCGTGGCCGCGGACGCCGCAGTGGCAGCACTCGATCCGCATCGAACCACGTCCCTCCCTTCAATGGAGATTGGGCTGGGCGCCCGCGCCCTTCTCGTCGATCAGGTGGCCGGTCGCGAAGCGGTCGAGCCGGAAAGCTGCATTCAGCGCATGGGGTGCATCACGGGCAATCGTGTGCGCGAAGCACCAGCCTGACGCTGGCGTCGCCTTGAACCCACCGTAGCACCACCCGGCATTCAGATAGAGGCCGCCGACGGGCGTCTTGTCGATGATGGGCGAGCCATCCATGGACATGTCCATCAGGCCGCCCCAGCTCCTGAGCAGCCGCAGCCGGCCGATCATCGGCATCAGCGCCATGCCGCTCTCGCAGACATCCTCGACGGTCGGCAGGTTGCCGCGCCAGGCATAGGAATTGTAGCCGTCGATGTCGCCGCCGAACACCAGGCCGCCCTTGTCGGACTGGCTGATGTAGAAGTGCCCGGCGCCGAACGTGATGACCTGGTGGACCAGGGGCTTGACGCTCTCCGACACGAAGGCCTGCAGCACGTGGCTTTCGATGGGCAGCCTGAGGCCCGCCAGCGCCGCCACGCGCGAGGAGTTGCCGGCGCAGGCGAGCCCGACCTTGCCCGCCCGCACGAAACCCTTTGCCGTGTCGACACCGACGATGCGGCCGGCCTCGATGCGAATGCCGGTGACCTCGCAGTTCTGCACAATATCGACCCCGCGCTGATCGGCAGCACGTGCGTAGCCCCAGGCGACGGCGTCGTGGCGCACGGTGCCGCCGCGGCGCTGCAGCAGTCCGCCCTGGATCGGAAAGCGCGCGTTGTCGTAGTCGAGGTTGGGTGCAAGCGCGCGCACCTGCTCGCGATCCAGCAGCTCGGCATCGACGCCATGCATGCGCATGGCATTGCCGCGGCGCGCATAGGCGTCGCGCTGGGCGTCGGAATGGTAGAGGTTGAGCACGCCGCGCTGGCTGACCATGGCGTTGTAGTTGATGTCCTGCTCCAGCCCCTCCCACAGCTTCATCGACCACTCGTAGAACGGAATGTTGCCGGGCAGCAGATAATTGGAGCGCACGATCGTGGTATTGCGGCCGACGTTGCCCGACCCGAGATAGCCCTTCTCCAGCACGGCGACGTTCGTGATCCCATGCTCCCGGGCCAGGTAGTAGGCGGTGGCGAGGCCATGACCACCGCCGCCGACGATGACGACGTCGTAGGCCGGCTTGAGCTCGGCCTCGCGCCACACAGGCTTCCAGCCGGTGTTGCCCCGCACGGCCTGGGACAGCAGCGAGAGGATGGAATACCGCATCCGCCGGGGAGTGCCGCTCGAGTTGAAACCGCTGAATCGATAAGGAGCCGCCGAACCCTTGGCAAGGATTGGGGGTCCGTGACCGCAACTTTGGGTCACGCGCGAGGGCCATTTTCGCTTTCGCCCTGGACCGCGCATTGTGGCTGCCGTCGATTAAGAGCAACTATTTAGTTGCATTTTATCGGCGACCATGTCATGAGTACGAGCAACCAGGAGGTTGCATATAAGTGATCGCATAGAGAAGACCATCGAGCTCAACGCCCCCGTCTCCCGCGTCTGGCGTGCGCTCATCGATTATCGCGAGTTCGGCACGTGGTTCAGGGTCGACCTCGACGGCCCGTTCGTTCCAGGCCAGGCATCCCGCGGCCACATCACTTACCCAGGCTA
>DATFCC010000414.1:0-12729 GCA_035253505.1 Hyphomicrobiaceae bacterium | reverse complement strand
GAGGGTCTGACCCCTCCATCGCCACGACGTTGCCCATGCCTAGGCGGTCGCGCGCAGCGAAGGCAGTAGGGAGACCCGCGCGTGCCAGGCGGCAAGGTTCGGACGACCTGCTGTCAGATCGGCCATGCCGCGCGTCTTCGCCATGTCGAGGGCCACGGCGAGTACGAACTGCGCCATGTTCGGCGCGCCTTGCATGAGCGGATGGGCGACCTCGGTCTCGAAGTAGTCGGCCATGCGGCTGGCGCGTGCCAGCTCGTGCGCCAGGTTGCCGGGCGAGCGCTCCTGCTCGGGCCGGCGCACCTCGCGGCTCCAGACCGCGATCCCGTCGCACATGCTGCGGGCGCGCGCCTCCAGGCGGCGATGCGACCAATCCGGATCCGCCAGCGGGTGAAACCGCGGCTTGCCGTCGAGATTGTCCAGGTAGGCGCAGATGACCTGGCTGTCCTCCAGCGCCATGCCGGCGTCGTCGATGAGAAACGGCACGCGTCCCGAGGGATTGATGGCGTAGTAGGGGCTGCCGGGCGTCCGCGTCTTGGCCTCGACGACGTCGATCCGCTCGGCGAGCCCCTTCTCGATGACGAGGGTGCGTGCGAGCCGGGCGTAAGGCGAAGTAAACGTCACATAGAGCTTCATTGCCGCCACCTGTTCCAGGCGCTCACGCCAGCGTGCGCGCCGCGCCTTGCTTGACCGGCGAAAGGTATCCCCGGCAGTGGCATGCCAAGTCAATCGAAGCGCGCATGCGCCCGGACGCGAGGTCATCCGCCGCATGAGCATCCCGGACAGACTAGCCGCTGTGCGCTCCGCGCATTTGCAGCCGCGCGCGCCCCGGCTATTCTGCCGGCCGGCACCCGGTGGAGGACTTGATGAAGTTCGGCATTTTCTACGAGTTGCAGCTCCCGCGCCCCTGGCAGCAGGACAGCGAACTGAAGCTCTACCAGGACGCGCTGTCCCAGGTCGAGGTAGCGGACCGGCTCGGTTACGACTATGCCTGGATGGTGGAGCATCACTTCCTCGAGGAGTATTCCCACTGCCCGTCCCCTGAATCGTTCCTCGCCGCGGCCAGCCAGCGCACCAGGAACATCCGCCTCGGCCACGGCATCTTCCAGCTCACTACCAATCATCCCGCCCGCGTCGCCGAGCGCGTGGCCGTGCTTGACCTCCTCAGCAACGGCCGTGTCGAGTTCGGCATGGGCGAAAGCGCCTCCATCACGGAGCTCGAGCCCTTCGGCCGCACCATGGAGGACAAGCGCGAAGTGTTCGACGAGGCGGTGGCGGCCATCTTCCCGATGTTCAAGGACGGCGCCAGCGAGCACCACGGCAAGTACTTCGACATGCCGCTGCGGCACGTGCTGCCCAAGCCCGTGCAGAAGCCGCATCCCCCGATATGGATGGCCTGCTCCCAACTCGACACCATCGCCCGTGCCGGCCAGTGCGGGTTCGGCGCGCTCGGCTTCCAGTTCGTCAGCGCCGATGCCGCGCACGCCTGGGTGCACGCCTACTACAACGCCATGACCAAGCGGCTGGTGAAGCTCGCCGACTACACGATCAATCCCAACATCGCGCTGGTCAGCTTCTTCATGTGCGCCAAGACGGACGAGGAGGCCCGCAAGCGCGCGGACGGTGCCACTTTCTTCCAGTTCGCGCTGCGCTTCTATGGCGCCTCCGCCGACCGCAAGCGCCCGGCGCCCGGCACGGTCAACATGTGGGACGAGTACAACGCCTGGAAGAAGGCCAACCCTGAAGCACAGGAAGCGGCCCTGCGCGGAGGCCTGATCGGCTCGCCCGATACCATCCGCAAGAAGCTCGCCAGGTTCGAGACCTCCCACATCGACCAGGTCATCCTGCTCAACCAGGCCGGCAAAAACACGCACGAGCACATCTGCGAGTCGCTCGAGCTGTTCGGCCGCGAGGTCATGCCCGAGTTCCAGGGGCATCATGCGGCGCATGAGGTCTGGAAGGGCAAGGTGATGAGCGGGGAGATCCAGCTCGAGGAAATCGAAACCGCCGCCTTCCGCGACCGGTTCGGCAACCGGGCGATGCCGGTCAACGTCAAGCCTGCCCAGAAAGCGGGCACCTCCGCCTAGAGCGGCGGGAATTCGATCGGATCGCGGCAGACGGGACGGCTGCAAGCGGCCTGTCAGGCCTTCTTCACCCACCGGCCCTCGGGGGACTGCTGCCAGTAGGTGACGTCGCAGCCTGTGCCCCTGGCTCGCGTCCATTGCTCGCGTGCTTTGGCAACAGCGGAGGCATCGCGTCCCTCGAACAGGTAGACGACGCGGGCGTAGGCGGCGAAATCGTCCGTCTCGGCGCCGTCGACGAGAAAGCGGACGGTGGCACCGTTGGGGTTGTCCTCCTGCGCCGTCAGGTAGATCGGCTGCTGTTCCACGTTGCCGTCACGTCTGGTGCCGTGGGGCAGGAAGCTTTCGTCGCGGTACGTCCACAGCAGCGTGTCCAGCGCCTCGACCCGCTCCTCCGACCCCGCCTGCACGACGGCGCGCCAGCCCCGCTCCAGCGTCCGCTCGACGAGGCTCGGCAGCACACGTTCGAGCGGCTGGTGCTCCAGGTGATAGAACAGAACTTCCGTCATACCACGCTCGCGGACCGTTGCAGCTTGCGGTTGCCCGCTGTCTCCCGGCAGCAGCGGCCTGTCAAGCGGCTGCCGCGGGTCGCCTTCGATCTTGCTGCGATGTGAGGCGTTTGGATAGATTGCAGCCGCGCGGACGAAAGCGACCCCGCGTGGGCGCAATGCGCTAGGCGGCATACAACTTCGCGGCGTCGATGAGCACTTCCCACCCGCAAATTGCCGGCTCTTCTGAGGATGCGGGCGAGTCCCCGCCGTTCTGGGTGGCCAAGACGCTGGAGCAGATGACGCCGAGCGAGTGGGAATCGCTGTGCGACGGATGCGGCCAGTGCTGCCTGCTGAAAGTCGAGGACGAGGACACCGGCAAGGTGTTTCTGACCGAGCTCGCCTGCAAGCTTCTCGACCTGCGCTCCTGCCGGTGCCGTGACTACGCGGGCCGGCGCGCGAAAGTCCCCGACTGTGTCGCGTTCAATCCGGACAATGTCCGTAAGATCGCCTGGCTGCCGGAGAGTTGTGCCTACCGGCGCGTGGCGCAGGGTCGCGGGCTCGAATGGTGGCATCCGTTGGTTTCGGGTGATCCCGCGACCGTGCATCACGCCGGCATCTCGGTGCGCGGGTGGGTGCGCAGCGAGAAGAGCGTGCGCCCCGGCGACATTGCCAGGTTCATCATCGGCGAGGCGACCTGAGCGACTGGCGTTGCGGGCCATCTTCTCGGCCAAGGCGGGACGCGATTGTCGGCAAAAGTGCCTTTCTGCAATGGTTTGCGATCGAGCGGGTGCCATCGTCGCATTGCTGCGTAGCCAGCTTTGCCCTGGCAGGACCTTAGGCGCTCACCTAATGTGGACCGCGTCGACGTTCAGGGTTCGACGGAGACTGCGAGCGTGAGCGACCAGTACAAGGGAGCGATTGACTGCGACATCCATCCCCGGGTGCCGACGCCCCGCACGCTTGCCCGCTACATGAACGACCACTGGCGCGACACGGTTGAGCTGCGCGGCATCGAGACATGGGATTCGATCTCCTATCCGCCCAATGCGCCGCTGACCAGCCGCCCCGAATGGCGCACGGAGGGTGCCGACACGGAGCCCGGCAGGGCCGCCCGGGAGACGCTCGACCGCTACGGCTTCGCCCGCGCCATCTGTAATTCGCTCTTTCCCCTCCAGGCCTTTCGCGACGAGAACCTGGCCGCGGCCTTCGCCAGCGCCCTCAACGACTGGCTGGCCGCCGAATGGCTGGACAAAGACCCGCGCCTGCTGGGCTCGGCCGTGCTGCCGCTGCAGTCGCCCGAGCGCTCCGTGGCCGAGATCGAGCGTCTGGCCGGCGACAAGCGCTTCGTGCAGGTGATGGCGCTGGCGATGGGCGAGCACCCGCTCGGCAAGCCGATGTACTGGCCGGTCTACGCGGCGGCGGAGCGCCATGGCTTCACGCTCGGCATCCATGCCGGCAGCAGCTATCACCATGCGCTGACGGGCTCCGGCTGGCCCACCTACTACCTGGAGGACTATGCCTCGCAGGCGTTGGGGTTCCACACCCAGCTCGGCAGCCTCATCTGCGAGGGCGTGTTCGTTAAATATCCCAAGCTCAAGGTGGTGCTGATCGAGTCCGGTGTCACCTGGATGCCCCCCTATCTGTGGCGGCTTTCCAAGTTCTGGCGGGGGGTTCGCAACGAGGTGCCCTGGATCGACCGGTCGCCGGAGGAATTCGTGCGAGATCACGTCCGGCTGACGATACAACCCTTTGACGCGCCGCCCGGGGCGGCGCACATTGGGCGAATCATGGGCCAGTTGCAGTCCGACGAGATGCTGCTGTTCTCGACCGATTTTCCGCACTGGCAGTTCGAGGGCGACGACATCCTGCCCACGGGGATTTCGCCCGCGCTCGCCCGCAAGATCATGATCGACAATCCGCTCGCCACCTATCCCCGGCTTGGGAGGCCCAAATGATGCTCGATGCCCCGCTGGCGCCCCTGCTCGAGACCGACACCGACGCACGCGACGGCAAGCCTGCCGAGAGCCGCCTCAAGATCATCGACGGCGACGTGCATCCGGCCGCGCATTCGATCGACGACCTGAAGCAATTCCTGCCGCAGCGGTGGCGCGAGCACCTGGAGATCTACGGCTCGCGGCGCAAGCTCGGCATGAGCTACGAGCCCTATCCCAAGTCGGCGCCGCGCGCCTGCCGCCGCGACGCCTGGCCCGACGATGGCGGCAACCCCGGATCGAACCTGGAACTCATCCGCTCGCAGTATCTCGACGCCTACGGCATCGAGTACGGCATCCTGGGCCCGCTCGGCCTTTCCGGCCACAGCGAGTTCAACCAGGAGTTCTCCGCCGCGCTGACGCGGGCCGTGAACGAGTGGCAGGTGGAGTTCTTCACCAGGCCCGAGCCACGCCTCAGGTCGGCCATCGTCGCCGCCACCGAGAACGCCGAGGCGGCGGTGGCCGAGATCGAGCGCTGCGCGAACAATCCGGCCTACGCGCAGGTGTTCATGCTGACGCGCACCAACGAGCCCCTCGGCAACCGCCGCTATTGGCCGATCTACGCGGCTGCCGAGAAGCACGGCCTGCCGGTCGGCCTGCACGTGTTCGGCTCCGGCGGCCATGCCTACACGGGCACGGGCTGGCCCTCCTACTACGTCGAGGAGGGTGCCGGCCACTCGACATCCTGCCAGACCGTGGTCACGAGCCTCGTCATCGAGGGCGTGTTCGAGAGGTTCCCGCGCCTCAAGGTGGTCATGATCGAGGGCGGTTTCGGCTGGCTGCCGGCGCTCGCATGGCGTCTCGACAAGCTTTACGACCGCCTGCGCAGCGAGGTCCCGCACCTCAGGATGAAGCCGTCGGAGTACATCCGCCGCAACCTGTGGGTGACGACCCAGCCCATGGAGGAGCCGCAGGACCGCCGGCACGTGCTCGACATCATGGAGTGGATCGGCTGGGACCGGCTGCTGTTCGCCTCCGACTACCCGCACTGGGACTTCGACGACCCCTTCCGCGCACTTCCCGTCGGCATCTCGAAGGAGCGGCACAAGAACATCCTCGCCGGCAACGCCCGCGCGGTCTATCGGCTCGGCTGAGGCATTGTCCGCGATCTGCGACCGCCTCCTCGGCCCGCATGCGAGCGCCCCTCGCGTGACGGCCCTGGCCCGCACGTCCGACTGAAGCAGCCCGATGCCCCGCCACGTCGTCGCCAAGGCCGCCGAGATCCCGCCGGGTGCGCGCAAGCTCGTGACGGTGGGCCAGCGCGAGATCGTCATCTTCAACGTTCGTGGCGAGTTGTTCGCGCTGTCGAACAAATGCCCGCACAAGGGCGGCAGCCTGGCCCTCGGCAAGATGACCGGTGCCGTGACCTCCGCCGGGCCGGGCGACTACGCGTACGACCGGGTCGGGGAGATCGTACGCTGCCCGTGGCATGGCTGGGAGTTCGACGTGCGCACCGGCCGCTCGTGGTGCGACCCAGAGCGCATGCGTCTGATGAACTACACCGTGTCCGTGGAGCCCGGCACCCGGCTGGTGGAAGGCCCCTACGTTGCCGAGACCTTCCCGGTCAGCGTCGAGGACGCCTACGTGGTGGTCGAAACCAAGTAGGCGGGGGATCGGGGTGCCATCCCGCGGGAATACCGCAAGAGAGAGCCGGGACCGAGAGGCAGGTACCGGACATTTCGCTTCTTGAAATTCCGGGAGGCCTGTAGGGCGCAATATTGAAGCGTATTGCGCCGCTTTTGCGTATCGGAGCAATACGGCTGTTCGCCTATTGCCCTAGGACTGCAATGCATCGTCCGCCCCGTCCGGTCCGATTGTCGGACAGCAGTTGCGCCCCTGCCAATTTCGGTGTCTCCTGGCCGCCAAGGGAAGGAACGCCCGCAAGAGGGCATAGATGCAAGCCTACATCGTGCGGCGGCTGCTGGCGCTGGTACCGACGCTGTTCTTCGCCAGCCTGATCGTGTTCGTGACGGTGCGCCTCATCCCGGGCAGCGTCATCGACCTGATGCTCTCCCAGAACGACATCTCCGCCGACAAGTTCAGCCGCGACCAGCTCATTGCCGCGCTCGGCCTCGACAAGCCAATGTGGGAGCAATACGCGCGGTGGATGGGCGGCATCCTGCTCGCCGGCGATTTCGGCCGTTCGCTCTGGCACAACACCCCTGTCGCCGAGCTGCTGATGGCGCGGCTGCCGGTCACCTTCCAGCTCGGCGCCATGGCCCTGGTGGTGGCACTCATCGTCGCCATCCCCATCGGCGCCTACTCGGCCATGCGCCAGGACACCGCCGGCGACTACGTCGGCCGATCCTTCTCCATCCTCATGCTGGCCATTCCGAGCTTCTGGCTCGGGACCATGGTGATGGTGTTCCCATCCATCTGGTGGGGCTGGTCGCCCGAGCTCAAGTTCGTGCCGTTCCGCCAGAATCCGCTCCAGAACCTGTCGCAGATGATCATCCCCGCGATCATTCTGGGCACGTCGCTGTCGGCCGTCACCATGCGCCTCACGCGCACCATGATGCTGGAGGTGCTGCGCCAGGACTACATCCGCACGGCCTGGGCCAAGGGGCTCTCCGAGAGGCTGGTGGTGGCGCGGCACGCGTTGCGCAACGCGTTGATCCCGGTCGTCACGCTGATCGGCCTGCAGGCACCGCTGCTCATCGGCGGCGCGGTCATCATGGAGCAGATTTTCGTCATTCCGGGCATGGGCCTCCTGCTGCTCGATGCCGTCAACCAGCGCGACTACCCGATCATCACCGGCGTGTTCCTGATCGTGGGCGTGGCGGTGATGGTGATCAACCTGCTGGTGGACCTGAGCTATGGCCTGCTCGATCCGAAGGTGAGGTACCGCTGATGGCAACGCTCGCGGAACCCCTGGCCAGGCGCCGGCCCGCGAGCCCGGTGCTCCGCTTCGTGGCCCGCCTGTTCCGCGAGAAGCCGCTCGGCGCCATCGGCGGAATCGTATTCCTGGCCTTTCTGTTCGTCGGCGTCTTCGCCGATGTGCTGGCGCCCTATGGCGCCAACCAGATCAGCCCCGTCAATCGCCTGAAGCCGCCTTCCGCGGCCTTCCCCTTCGGCACCGACAACCTCGGGCGCGACATGCTTTCGCGCTGCATCTATGGCGCGCAGCTCTCCGTCATCATCGGCTTCTGCGCGGCCGGCCTCGCCACCCTCATCTCCGTCGTCCTCGGCATCGTCACCGGCTATCTCGGTGGCAAGGTCGATCTCATCGCGCAACGTTTCGTCGACGCCTGGCAGAGCTTTCCGGACCTGATCGTGCTGATCGTGGTGGTGTCGGTGGTCGGGCCCGGCATGCCGCAGATCATCGTCACGCTGGGCCTGCTGCTGGGCATTGCCGGCTCGCGCATCATCCGCTCGGCCGTCGTGTCCGTGCGTGAGAACATGTACGTGCACGCCGCGCAGTCGATCGGCGCCTCGACACCCCGCATCCTGTGGCGCCACATCCTGCCCAACGTGCTGCCGCCGATCATCGTGCTGTTCACGACGCGCGTCGGCGTCGTCATCCTGGTGGAGTCGGCCCTGTCGTTCCTTGGGCTGGGCGTGCCGCCGCCGGCACCGACCTGGGGCGGCATGCTGTCGGGCAGCGGGCGTGCCTTCATGTTCCACGGGCCGTGGCTCGCGCTGGCACCCGGCCTGTGCCTGACCGTCGTCGTCTATGCCACCAACGTGTTCGGCGATGCGCTGCGCGATCTGTTCGATCCGCGCATGCGCGGATCGCGCTAGCCGCACCGGCGGAGAACCAGCTTCGAGCCACCAGCAACGAACAAGACGCGAAGGAGGAGGAAACGATGCGAAGGAGTACCAGGACAACGGCGCTCGCAGCCGGAATCTTCGGAGCGTCGCTGGCGCTGGGCGCCGGCGCGCCGCTGGCGGACACCGACAAGCCAAAGCACGGCGGCACCCTGGAGGTCGGCACCGTCTACGTCACTCTCTCCGCACTCTCCTGGGATGCGCAGGACTTCAACTGGAAGCACAACCACGACACCGGCCAGGTCTACGAACAGCTTTTCGCCGCCGACCTGTCCAAGAGCGTCAGGAATGGCGGCCCGCATCCCTTCTACGCCGACGCGTGGCTCCCCTCCGACGCCATCCGCGGCGAGCTGGCCGAGAGCTGGGAGTGGAAGGAGAATCCGCTGCGCGTCGAGATCAAGCTGCGCAAGGGCATCATGTTCCCGGAGAAGCCCGGCGTGATGCAGGCTCGCGAACTCGTAGCCGACGACGTCGTCTTCAGCTACAACCGCCTCGCCAACAGCCCTCGCCTGCTCAAGGACTACTTCACCCACATCAAGAATGTCGAAGCCACCGACAAGCACACCGTGGTCTTCACGTTCAACCAGTACTTTGCCGAATGGGACTATCGTTTCGGCTGGGGCTACTACTCCGGCATCTACCCCAAGGAGGTGGCCGACGCGGGTGCCGCCAACTGGAAGAATGTCAACGGCACCGGCCCCTTCATGCTGGCCGAGTTCGTGCAGGGCAACTCCAACACCTACGTCAAGAACCCCAACTACTGGGACAAGGAGAAGGTGAACGGCGGCGAATACAAGCTGCCCTTCATCGACAAGCTGGTCTACCGCACCATCAAGGACGAGGCCACGTTCATCACCGCGCTGAGAACCGGCAAGCTCGATATCCTCGAGGCCATACGTTGGCAGAACGTCGACGAGCTCAAAAAGAACGCACCGCAGCTCAAGTGGTCGAAGTGGCTCAACATGTCGGGCACCTACCTGGCGTTCCAGGTCAACGAGAAGCCGTTCGATGACATTCGCGTGCGCCGTGCGCTGAACATGGCGGTCAACAAGAAGGAGATCGTCTCGGCCTACTACAACGGCAACGCCGAGTTGTTCGCCTATCCCATGCACCCCGACTACAAGGGCTACTTCGAACCGCTGGAGGCCATGCCCGACAGCGTCAAGGAGCTGTTCGAGTACAACCCCGCCAAGGCCAAGAAGATGCTGGCCGAGGCGGGCTACCCCAACGGCTTCTCGTTCAAGGTGCAGGTGTGTGCCTGCTCGCCCGACCACATGGACCTGCTGCCGCTGGTGGCAGCCTATCTGGAGCAGGTCGGCGTCAAGATCGAGATCCAGCCCATGGAGTACGCGGCGTTCCTTTCGGCGATGACCTCGCGCAAGATGACGGCCGGTTACTTCATGAACAACGGACACACCAACCCGACCACCACTATCCGCAAGAGCTTTACGACGGGCCAGCAGTGGAACCCGTCGGGCTGGTCGGACCCCGCCTACGACAAGAAGATGGACGCGGTCTACGCCGAGCGCGACGAGGGCAAGCGCCAGGCCATGCTCAAGGAGATGACGCGCGAGATCCTGGACAAGGCGCCCTACGTCTGGATGCCGACGCCCTACATCTACACGGCGTGGTGGCCGTGGGTGAAGAACTACAACGGCGAGCTGCGCGCCGGCGCAGTGCGTCCGGGGCCCATTTACGCCCGCCTCTGGATCGACCAGGACCTCAAGAAGAAGATGGGCTACTGACGATTTCCCTCTTCCCATGCCCTCTTCAGGCATGGGGAGAGGGAGGAAGCCCGACGCACGCGTTCCCGACTCGACGGTGGGTAGCCGAACCTCATATATGCCCGCACCGCTTCTGCAGGTCCGCAATCTCACCACGCGCTTCAACACGGAGCGCGGCCGTGTGACGGCCGTCGACGACGTGTCGTTCGACATCGACGCGGGCGAGACCGTGGCCATCGTCGGCGAATCGGGCTCGGGCAAGAGCGTGACGGCGCTGTCCATCATGCGCCTCATTCCCGATCCTCCCGGCGTGATCGAGAAGGGCGAGGTCATCTTCGAGGGGCGCGACCTGATCGGGCTCGACGATCCGGGCATCCGTGCCATCCGCGGCAACCGGATCGCCATGATCTTCCAGGAGCCGATGTCATCCCTCAATCCCGCGTTGACGGTCGGCATGCAGGTGGCGGAGCCCGTCAATCTGCATCGTGGTGCGGCCTGGATGAAGGCTCTCGACCTCGCCAAAGAGCTGATGGGGCGCGTGCGCATTCCCGATGCGGCGAGCCGGCTCGCCTCCTATCCGCACCAGTACTCGGGCGGGATGCGCCAGCGGGTGATGATCGCCATGGCGCTCGCCTGCCAGCCGCGGCTCATCATCGCCGACGAGCCGACCACGGCTCTCGATGTGACGGTGCAGGCGCAGATCCTGGACCTCCTCAAGGAGCTGACGCGGGAGACCGGCTCCGCGCTCCTGCTGATCACCCACGACCTCGGCATCGTCGCCCGCTACGCCGATCGCGTCGTGGTCATGTACGGGGGGCGTATCGTGGAGACCGCGCCGGCGCGGCAGCTCTACAAGCACCCGCAGCATCCCTATACGCTGGGCCTGATGGCCTCCGTGCCGCGGCTCGACGGTGACGCAGGACAGCGTCTCGTGCCGATCGAGGGGCAGCCGCCGGACCTGGCGCGCCTGCCGCCGGGCTGCGCCTTCTCGCCACGCTGCCGCTCGGTCACCGACCTGTGCCGATCCTCCCGCCCGCCCCTCGTGGCGGTGGGCGAGCGCCATCTCAGGGCCTGTTTCAATGAAATCCGAGCTTGACGGCGCATCGGCACGGCTCGACGCCACCGAAAACGGGGGGCAAGCCGAGGTTCTTCGCGTCGAGGACCTCAAGGTGCATTTCCCCCTCAGGAAAGGCGTCGTCATTCAGCGCCAGGTCGGCAGCATCCGGGCCGTCGACGGCGTCAGCTTCACGCTGCGGGCCGGGGACACGCTGGGGCTCGTGGGCGAATCGGGTTGCGGCAAGTCCACGACCGGCCTCGCCGTGCTGCGCATGCTCGATGCCACTGCCGGCCGCATCGTGTTCGAGGGCCGCGACATCACCCGCGCCGACAGCGACGCCATGCGCCCGATCCGCCGGCGCATGCAGATGGTCTACCAGGACCCTTACGGCTCGCTCAACCCGCGCATGAAGGTGCGCGACATCATCGGCGAGCCGCTGGAGGTGCACGCCGTTTCGGCAAGCGTCGCCGAGTACCGCGAATGCGTGGAACGCCTGATCGAAATGGTCGGGCTCCTGCCCGATATGGCCGACCGCTATCCGCACGAGTTCTCCGGCGGTCAGCGCCAGCGCATCGGCATCGCCCGCGCCCTGGCGCTGAACCCGAGCCTGGTGATCTGCGACGAGCCGGTGTCGGCACTCGACGTGTCGATCCAGGCCCAGGTGGTGAACCTGTTCATGTCGCTGCAGGAGCGGCTCGGGCTGACCTACGTCTTCATCGCCCACGATCTGGCGGTGGTGCGCCATATCTCGGACCGCATCGCCGTCATGTACCTGGGACGGATCGTCGAGATCGCCGGCCGCAACGACCTCTACAAGGCGCCGCTCCACCCCTATACGGAGGCCCTGCTCGCCGCCATTCCCGTTGCCGATCCGGAGGTGGAGGCGCGACGACCGCGCACCATCGTCAAGGGCGAGGTGCCGAGCGCGCTGAAACCGCCGCCGGGCTGCCGCTTCCACCCGCGCTGCCCGAAGGCGATGGACAAGTGCAAGATGGCGGAGCCGGTGCTCACCGATCTGGGCGGAGGCCGCTCGGTCGCCTGTCACTTGCACGTCTCTGCCTGAGGCGTGCTCGGCGGGCAGCGCAGGCTGCACGCGTATCGTGTCCCAGCACCGGGTTCAGCCAATGCTGTCCCAAGGTCGGAGCGCCGCTCGTCCCTCCCAACATCCGCCGGCGACCTCTCAGCCCGCCTTGTTGCAGTTGATCATCCACGGCGTGCCGTACTGGTCGACGAGCGTCCCGAAGCCCGCGGCCCAGAAGGTCTCCTGGAATTCCATATCCACCTTCCCGTTCTTCGCCAGCGCCTTGAAGACACGCTTGCCCTCCTTTACGTCGTCGAACACCAGGGTGACGGAGATGCCCTTCATCTTCTCGTATCGCCCCGGAGGCGCATCCGACCCCATCAGCACATTCTTCCCCGCCACCAGTTGCGAGTGCAGCACCTTCTTGGCCCATCCGGCGGGAACGTGCTCCTCGGCCGGCGTGCCCTTGAAGCGCATGAGGGCTTCGACCTTGCCGCCGAGAACCTTGGCGTAGAACTTGAAGGCGGCTTCGCATTGCCCGTCGAACGTCAGGTAGGGATTCATCTGCATGGCAGTCTCCTGATTCCAGTTTTCGTCGC
>DATFCC010000413.1:0-10504 GCA_035253505.1 Hyphomicrobiaceae bacterium | reverse complement strand
TGGACGGCCTCGGGCAAGTTCCCGACCATGACCGAGCCCTATGCCGGGTACCACGGCATCTCGTTCGCCGACGAGTTCGGCCCAGCCGCCTTCGTCACGCGCGCGCGGGTCGAGGGCGTGCGCGATTTCGGTGCCTGCATGAGCCCCGCCAACGCCTTCTATCTGCTGCAAGGCATCGAGACCCTGCCGGTGCGGATGGCGCGGCACGTCGCCAACGCCGAGGCCGTCGCGCGTTTCCTGGAGAAGCATGCAGCCGTGGCCTGGGTGAAGTATCCCGGCCTCGAAGGCCATCCCGATCACGCGCTCGCCAGGCGGCTGATGCCGCGGGGCGCCGGCGCCATCATGAGCTTCGGCATCAAGGGCGGCCGCAAGGCCGGCGCGAAACTGATCGAGCGCCTGCGCGTATTCTCGCATCTCGCCAACGTCGGCGACGCCAAGTCGCTGGTGATCCATCCGGCCAGCACGACGCATCAGCAGATGAGCGTCGAGGACCTGGCCAAGGCGGGGGTTGGCGAGGAGCTGGTGCGCCTGTCGATCGGCCTGGAGGACGCAGCCGACCTCACCGATGATCTCGCCCAGGCGCTCGCCGCCTCGCAGAAAGGCTGAGGGAGCATGACTGGTGGCGAACCCGCGCTTGCCGTCGCCATCGCCACCGCGTGGACCCTTCTCCCCTTTGGGAGAAGGTGCCCCGCAAGGGGCGGATGAGGAGGCCTTCCTCACCGTGCATGCAGTCGCCCCTCACCAGTTCGGCCACATGATTTGCGATCGCGTCATGGACGTCATTCTTGTGGCCAGGGAGGCGCGCGCGATCGCAAGTCATGGCCTCACGTCCTATCCCCCAGGGGGAGAGGGACACCGGCGCGTGCGTTAGAGATGTTTCGAAGAGGGATGGTGGGATGGAATTGAAGGTCGAGGGACGCAGGGTGCATGCGGCGACGGGCGGTCGTCCGTTCGACGCGGCAAGACCGGTGGTCGTCTTGCTGCACGGGGCGGGCTGCGACCACACCGTGTGGCATCTGCCGGCGCGCTGGTTCGCCTGGCATGGCCACTCCGTGCTGGCCGTCGATCTGCCGGGCCACGGGCGCTCGGAAGGAGCGCCGCTCGCCTCGCTCGACGAGATGGCGCGGTGGGTCGGCAGCGTCCTCGATGCAGCGGGCGCCCGGCAGGCGGCGCTGGTCGGGCATTCCATGGGGGCGGCCATCGCGCTGGAGGCGGCGGCGCTCATGCCCGAGCGCGTCACGCGCATCGCGCTGCTGGGCACCGCGGCGGCTATTCCGGTGCACCGCGATCTGCTGGCCGCCGCCAAGGATGCGCCCGAGCGCGCCTATGCGATGATGACGGCCTGGGCCCACGGCGCTGCGGCCAAGATGGGCGGGCATCCGGTGCCGGGCTTGTGGATGACGGGCGCGACCATGGCGCTGTTCGCACGCAACGCCCCCGGTGTGCTGCACACCGACCTCGCGGCATGCGGTGAGTGGAAGACCGGCGCCGACGCGGCGCGCAAGGTGCGCTGCCCGGCGCTGGTGGCGATTGCCGACAACGACATCATGACGCCGGCAAAGGTCGGGCGCGAGCTGGCGGGGCTGATTGCGGGCGCGCGCACCGTGGCGCTCGCGGATTGCGGCCACATGCTGCTGGCCGAGGCGCCGGATGCGCTGCTCGATGCGCTGATCGACTTCTTCGCGCCGGCCCGCGCTCCGGCATAGCGGCCGTTCCTACGCGGCGATGGCTCGTCCAGCGGCGCGTCTGCGGCGGCGGTGGCCATTCTCGTCACGGCAACGAGGGGCGCGAGGTCGGCGAGCAGGGTGCAGAATGCATCGTCCGCTGCCTCTAGCTCTTCCAGGGCGCGCGCGTGAAGATGTGCGACGAACTCCAGCCGCTGAGGGTCGATGTCGGCCGGAATCTGATCCATGTGCAACGTGGGGTAGATGCGCTCCGGCGCGGCGTGTCCGGCGATGCGGCGCGGCGCGACCCTGTTTGCCAGGTTGCCCAGGTGGGCGAGGCGGCCCAGTCCGACCGCCGGCATGCGCAGGCCGAGCGTCTGTAAGGCAAGGCTCATTCCGCCCACGATGAGCGCCCAACCAAGCAGCTCGCTGAGCCAGCCAAAAGTGATCTGAGCGGAAAGTTGCATGTGGTGGCCCGGCCGAATGCGTTGGCCGGCCGAATGCACGATCGAATCGTTCGAGCAGATTCGCCCCGCCGCCAAGCGAGGCTGAGACAGGCGGGATAACGAAAGGTTAAGTAGCGGACGTCGCCCCTCGGTTCTCGGCCACCGATGCCGGCGCGCCTCAGCGCGGGCCGCCGTAACGGAAATGGCCGGTGATCTTCTCTGCGAACAGCCAGTCCTCCGCCTGCACACCCCAGCCGCGATTGTGCACCACCAGCGGCACACCGAGAGCCGTCTTCTCGGCGGCCACGATGGCGATGTGCGTCTTGGACCAGAAGCCGTTCGGCATGTAGTAGGTGACGATGTCGCCGGCCCGGTAGTCGGCGGGGTTTGCGGTGATGGGCAGGCTGGTGCCGGAGCGCGCGAAGAAACGGCGCAGCACCTCGACGCGACGGTGGTCGATGTTGGTGTCGCCCGTTCCCGCACCCGCTTTCTGCACCAGCACCTGCAGGTCGATGCCGAGCGCGCGATAGGCGCGCACCACCACGTCCGTGCATACGCCCGTGTAGGACGGCACGTCGCCCATGGGGTAGGGGATCTTCACGTAGGCCGGATTGTAGAAGACGAAGTTCGAGGTCTGCCTGCGCGCCGCCGTGGCCAGCCTGGCGCCGAAGGTGTCCGAGGCAGCGCCGTCCTTGCCGCCGGCAGATGGCGTCGCGGCCAGGTCCGCAGCGCCGAGCTGAGAGCGGCGCTCGTCGCGCGCATCGGCCTGTACGCCCGTTAGCAAGAGGACGGCGGTGGCAACGATCGCCAGCCGCGCGAACCAAGCGCACAGGCGCGCGCCGAAGCAGTCGTTCCGGCGTGGGCGCGCGTTATCCTCCGTCGCATCCTTCGTGTTCATTCGCGCCACGCGCTTTGTCGACGCCTTCGATTCGAGAGTGCCCGACGCCGATGTTGGAATTGCGGCGTCCTCGGAGACGTAGGTTGGGTCGAGCGTGAGCGATGACCCAACGTGGGGCGTATTGGGTCTGCGCTTCGCTTGACCCAACCTACAACATCAGCGGCCAATGGCGTCCCCGGATGCTGCCGATAGCCGTTCTTGGCCGCACTGTCCCTACACTCTCCAAAGGCCCAGCACGATGCCGAACAGCGATGTTGGAATGCGCCGTTGGGCGTAGGGCGCAATAGCGAAGCCTATTGCGCCACCTGGAGCGCCAACCGGCGCAATAAGGCTTCGCCTATTGCGCCCTACAGGTGCGCACGAACTGCGCGATGGCGTGTCCGATCTCGTCGGGGCTGTCCTCCTGTACGAAGTGCAGGCCCTTGACCATCACCTCGGTCTGGTTCGGCCAGGTGCGGCAGAACTCGCGCTGGCGGCCGACCAGGATGGAGCCGGGGTCGGCATTGATGAAAAGCTTCGGAATGGGGCTCGAGGCCAGCCAGCGCCCGTAGCCCTCGACCACTGCCGCCACGTCGGCTGGAGCGCCCTCGATGGGGATCTGCCGCGGCCAGGTGAGCGTCGGCCGGCGATCCTCGCCGGCGGCCGCGAACGGGCGGCGATACTCGGCCATCTCCTCCTCCGAGAGTTTCCGCATGATGGAGCCGGGCAGGATGCGCTCGACGAACATGTTCTTGGCGAGGATCATGTCCTCCCCGCCTTCGGAGCGGAAACCCTGGAAGGCGCGGCGCGCATTCTCCGGCCAGTCGGCCCACGTCACCGGCATCACCAGGGCTTCCATGTAGACGATGCCGGCCACGCGCTCGGCGTGACGGTGCGCCCAGTCGAAGCCGAGTGCCGAGCCCCAGTCGTGGATGACGAGCACCACCTTGTCGCCGAGCGCGAGGTGATCCCACAGGGCGAACAGGTGATCGCGCTGCTCGGCATAGGTGTAGCGGCCGGGACCAGGGGAAGGGAGCTTGTCGCTGTCGCCCATCCCGATCAGGTCGCAGGCGACGAGCCGCCCCAGGCCGGTGCAGTGGGGCATGATGTTGCGCCAGAGGTAGGAGGAGGTCGGGTTGCCGTGCTGGAACACGATCGCCGGACCCGAGCCCTCATCGATGTAGGCCATGCGCCGGCCCATGATGGGGGCATGCTTCTTGGCGGCGAAGGGTTTGGCGGAAATCGGCATGTGTCCTCCGCGAGCTGGGTTGATCGCTTGCCGGCGGTGTTTCAGGGAGTTGGACGCTCAGGCGCCGGCAACGTCAAGCACCGCGGGCGCGTCGCGCGGTCATCCGACCGTCGAGCGCGTATCGACGGCGGCTTTCGCCGCAGGCCGGGCGGCGGCTGCGTTCGCCTGTTTCAGACCGACCAGATAATAGGCCTGCTCGCGACCGTAGCCTTTGAGCTCCAGGTAGCCGCAGGGCTCGGTCACGAAGCGATCCTCGATCAGCCGTCTGGTGGCCTGCGAGATCAGCACGCGATGAGGCTCGCTCTGCCCCTCCAGCCGCGAGGCGAGGTTCACGGTGTCGCCCCACACGTCATAGGTCAGTCGCTTGGCGCCGATCACGCCGGCCATAAGCGGCCCGGTGGCGATGCCGATCCTCAGCGAGAGCGAGGCCTGCTGCGCGGCGGCGATGCGCGCCAGCGTCGCTTGCATTGCCAGCGCCATGCCCGCGAGGCGCTCGGCGTGGTCGGCCGCCGGCTCCGGGATGCCGGCCGCGGCCATGTACGCATCGCCGATGGTCTTGATCTTCTCGACACGCCATTCCTCCGCCAGGTCGTCGAAGGCGCTGACGACGATGTTCAGCAGGCCGACCGTGCGCGCCGGTCCCAACCCTTTCGCCAGCGCTACGAACCCCTTGAGATCGGCGAACAGCACCGATGCCTCCGCCACCTGGTCGGCGATGACGGCGCCCGGAGCCTCCTTCAGGCGATTGGCGATCGGCGTGGGCAGTATGTTGTGCAGCAGCCTGTCGGTCTCTTCCTGCGCCCGCTCGGCGAGCTTGAATGCGTAGTAGACGACGGCCGCGACCATTACGGACGTGACGACGACGGCGGTCACGTAGAACTCGTCGAGATCGGCGACACCTACGCGCAGCGGCGCCCGCTCCGGCGTGAAGTAGGTCCAGGCAGCCAAGTGGAGCACGAAACCGGCCAAGACCAGCGCCAGGATCAGCTTCATCCGGCCGAGGCCGAAGACGACGAAATAGCCGGCGATGCCGGCAAAATATTGCATGTGCAGCCCCGACGCCGTGCCGAGCATGTAAGTGAGGGCGAACATGCCGACGTTCTCGGAAATCGACAGCGTCAACGGGCCAGCGATGTCGCTGAACCGGTGCAGGAACGGTGTGAGCAGGGCAATCGCGGCCATCACGAGATTGATGACGATCACCGGCTTCCAGACCCTGTAGTCCAGGACCACCTGCTCGATGGCGTAGACGAGGGTGAAGGCGGCGATCAGGTACGCCGCCACGTTCATGATCTGGAGCCGGCGCCGGGTCGCCGGGGGGTAGCCTTCGGTCCCGTACGACGCCAGGCGTGTCAGGCGCCGGCGCCACAGGTGCGCCCGGTCGCTGTCGAGGAGACGTCTCAGGCCCGCCAGCATGAGTATGCTCCTGTCATCCCCGCACGCGGCGTTCACCTGCTCCGCCGGAGGCGGCCGGTGGGCATATCCGACTATCGGCCATGGCCATGGAACCCTCAACCCGCGGCGCGGTCGACCGAGGGACGGACCGCGGGCTCGTCGGCATCTGGGTAGATGCCGCCGCAACCACAATGGGCAGTACCCTGGATTACCCGCTTCCCTCGGCCGGAGGGGCCGATTTTTCTGCACCGGCGGCGCATGCGATCTTGTTGGTTCGCGCCCGGCGTTGTGCTAAGCGTCATGGCAATCCGCACCCGGTATCGCGCTCGTTTCGGGCATGTCGGGCGCGTTTTTGGACTTGGCCGGAGTCCGGGACTCCGGGGCAGTACGAGCGAGCACATGGGTAAAAAGGGACGAGACCGGGGCCAGAGGCGGCGTGGCTTCGACGATGATTTTGGCGGCCCCGATTCGCGAGACGACATGCCGTATCAGCCGCCGCCTTTCCGGCGGCCCATGCGGCAGGAGGCGGCGCCATCCGGTCCGCCGATCGATGCCACCGTCAAGTGGTTCAACGCAGACAAGGGCTTCGGCTTCGTGGAGCTGGCCGATGGATCGGGTGATGCCTTCCTGCACATCGGCGTGCTGCAGAATGCAGGACATGACGCCGTCGCCCCCGAGACAAAACTGCGAGTCCAGGTCGGCCAGGGCCAAAAGGGCCGCCAGGTGACGGCGGTTCTGGAGGTCGATGCCAGCACGGCCAGCGCGGCGCCAGCCCGCCGTCCGCCGCCGAGAATGGGCATGGACAGAGGCGATCGTGGAGACCGTGGGCGACCCGATCCCAGTACCGCGACGCCCGTGGACGGCACCGTGAAGTGGTTCAACACCGGCAAGGGCTTCGGCTTCGCCGTTGCCGAGGACGGCGGCAAGGATGTGTTCATTCACATTTCCGTCGTCGAGCGCGCCGGCATCCGCGAACTGCCGGACGGACAGCGCGTGTCGATGCAGGTCGTGAGCACGCCGAAGGGCCGCGAGGCCATCTCGCTGACCCTGGTGGGCTGACCGCAAGGCCGGCGCCGGGCTCCCGGCACCGGCATCTTTCTGGCGCATCGATCGGCGTCGCGGGATTGCGCGCAGCGCGATTTCGCCAGCCGCGGCTTGCGCGCTCGCGGCGAGGATCCTGATGCGCCGTCCGGATCTGCGCCCTTCCGCCGGAAAGGCAAGGGCTTGTTTCACCTGGAACAGCGGCCAGTCCCGGCTTTCGCCATCTTCCGCCCGAGATCGATCCCGGTCATGGATGGAGCGGATGATGAACAAGGCGATGACGGCGGCTGTCTGCGCGTGCCTGGCAGGGATCATGGCCCTGGCTCCGGCGGCGCACGCCAAGGGTGGTGGCGGACATCACACGGGCGGCGGCGGCATGAAGTTCAGCAGCGGTGCAGGCCACCATCACCACCATCACTTCCGTGTGTTTCGGCGCGACACCATCACCGTGCCCAGCTATAACGCAGAAGAAAACCGTGTCCGGCGGATCAAGCCCGCCACACCGGCGATCAAAGCCCCTGTCGTCAAGTATGCCGATGGCAAAGGCCGCGTGTACGATCCCGGCAGCAAGGCATGGTGCGACGGCAACGGGCACTGCTGGAGCGGCCCGCTGGCATGGACCTTCAAGGACGGCACCTGGTTCTACGGCGACGCGCGCTGGTACGAGGCCGGCGGCACGTGGCGCACGGACGCCGCCGCCGCGCCGCGCGTCGTGGACTGCGAGAGCATCCCCGCCTTCGCCGCCCTCAAGCCCACGACCGGAGCCGAGATTGCGCGCGGCCAGACCGAGAATGCATCTGCGGCGAGGGAAGCCTCCGCCACGGCCGCACCCGCGGCAACCAAGTCCGGCGATTGCAAGAAGTATTTCCCGAGCATCGGCGGCATGGTGTCTGTACCCTGCGAAGGTTGAAGGCTATCTCCGTCACCGGCAAGAGCGTGAGCTTGGAGGACCACTGGTCATGACAGCAGCCGCGAGAGGCGCGGCCCCCGCCACCATGGGGGGCAAGCCGCTGCCGATGGTCACCAAGCTCGCCTACCGCAACCTGTTTCATGACCGGCTGAGCCTGATCGTCACCCTGGTCGGCATCGTCTTCTCGGTCGTTCTGGTGGCCGTGCAGTTCGGCATTTATCTCGGATCGGAGAACCGCATCGCGGCCATGCTCGACCACACCGAGGCGGACCTGTGGGTGGTGCCCTACGGCACCAAGAGCTTCGACGATCCGGCTTTGCTGCCCGGCCGAGAGAAGCACGCAATCCTGTCGACGCCGGGTGTTGCCAGCGTCGAGGAGCTGGTGGTCGGGTTCGTTGCCTGGCGCAAGCCCAGCGGCGGCGCTACCGCCGCGCTGCTCGTCGGCTCGGACACGCGCACCAACACTTCGCTGCCGTGGGACATCATCGAGGGCAGCGTCTCCGACCTGTCGGCGCCGAACGCCGTCGGCGTGGACAGCACCTACTTCAAGGAGCTCGGCATCGAGAAACGCGGTGACCGCGCCGAGATCAACAACATTCAGGTGACGGTGCACGTGGTCACCAAGGGCATCCGCTCCTTCACGACCCTGCCCTACATCTTCACCACGCTAGGCATGGCGCGGCAGCTTCTCGATGCGGCACCCGACCAGTCGTCTTATGCGGTCGTCAGGGTGACGCCCGGCAGCAACATCGAGGATGTGCGCAAGTCGCTGCACGCGCGCCTGCCCGACGCGGAGATCGTCAGCCACCAGGAGTTCCGCAAGCGCAGTCTCGACTACTGGCTGTTCGAGACGGGCGCCGGCGCCGCCCTCATCGCCGGCGCGGCGCTGGGCGTGATCGTCGGCGTCGTCATCGTGGCGCAGACGCTCTACTCGAGCACGAAGGAGCACATCAACGAGTTCGCTACCCTGCGCGCGCTCGGTGCCTCGGCCGGCTTCATCCGCAAGGTCATCCTGACGCAGGCCATTCTCAGCGCTCTCATGGGCTACGTGATGGGCATCGTGCTCAGCCTCATCGTGATCTATTTATCCAGGGACTCCACGCTGCTGATCGTGATGACGCCGAACCTGGCGCTGCTGCTGCTGGCGCTGACCGTCGGCATGTGCGTGTTCGCAGCCGTCAGCGCCATCTTCAAGGTCACCCGCATCGATCCCGCGGTCGTGTTCAGCCGGTAGGGGAATTGAGGTCCATGGCACTGCAGCCCATTCTCGAAGCGACGAACATCGTCAAGTACCTCGGCGTCGGCGCCGCCGAGGTGAAGGCCCTCAAGGGCGTCAGCCTGGAGTTGATGCCGGGCGAGCTGACCCTGCTCATGGGGCCTTCGGGCAGCGGCAAGACCACGCTGCTGTCGATCCTTGGCTGCATCCTCACGCCCAGCGAGGGCAAGCTGCGCATCGGCGACATGTCGGCGACGGGCCTGAACTCGGAGGGGCTCGCCGATCTGCGGCGGCGCCACGTCGGGTTCGTGTTCCAGTCGTACAATCTGGTGCCGACCCTGACCGCGCAGGAGAACGTCATGCTGGCGCTCGAGCTGCGCGGCGTTCCGGGAGACCATGTCGGGCAGGCTGCTTTCGCGCTGAAACAGGTCGGGCTGTCGCATCGGGCGCACGCCTTCCCCAGCAAGCTCAGCGGCGGCGAGAAGCAGCGCGTGGCGATCGCCCGCTCGCTTGCCGGATCGCCGTCGGTGATCCTCGCCGACGAGCCGACGGCAGCTCTCGACAGCGAGAACGGCAAGGGTGTCATGGCGCTGCTGTCGGAGGTCGCCAAGGACAAGGGCCGCGGCATCCTGGTGGTCACCCACGATCACCGTACGCTGTCCTACGCCGACCGGCTGATCCGCATCGAGGACGGCAAGATCGTCGGGCGCGCGCGGCGCCGCAACCGGGGCAACGCCGAAGCCGAAGCTCACGCTTGATCCGCGGCCGGCTCCTGGAAACCGCCATATTGCGGGCGTGCAATCGCTGCCTCCAGCGTCATGCACAGAAGGGGACGCCGCTCATGAAAAAGGCTTTCGGCAGCGGGTTGGGAGTTGCAGTCATGGCAGCCGCGGTTTGCGCTGCCGGTTCGGCTCGGGCCGCGGAGGCGACGGGCTTGTGGTACGACCACACCGGCCGCGGTGCGGTCGAGATCAGCAAATGCGGCGGTCAGCTTTGCGGTCGCCTGGTGTGGCTGAAGGACCCCCAGCACGCCAAGCAGGTGTGCGGCATCCAGATCATCGGTGACGTCAAGCCGATGGCCAACGGCGCCTGGGACGGCGGCTGGATCTACGATCCCGAGCGGGATTCCAAGTTCAGCGTGGAGCTCACCCCGGTCGGCGCCCAGGACCTCAAGGTGGTGGGCTACATGGGCACCAAGTGGCTCAGCGAAACCATGATCTGGAAGCGTGCGCCCACCAACCTGAAGCGTTGTGGTACCTAGGAGGCCGCCAGGGCGATGACGAAGAGGGCGGGAAGAGCGAGCATGCACCATCGGCGAAGCCATGTGTTCTGGTGCCTCGCCGTGCTGCTGGCTGGAGCGGCTTCCGTCCAGCCCGCACGCGCCGCCGATCCGCCCTCGCTCAAGGAAACGCTCGGCAAGGTCCAGTCCGACGCGGAAACGAAGGCTGTCGAGGACCTGATCGGCAAGCTGAAAGGTGCATCCCCGAGGTCCGCACCCTCGGCACCTCCGGCTGCCGCACCTGCTCCGCCTGCACCCGCCGCCGCGGCACCCACTGCGCCCCCCTCTGCTGGCGCGCCGCCGGTGACCGCCGCACCGGCGGCGGAGCCAACGCCACCCGCCGCGCCGGCGACATCGCCTTTCGAGCCGCCGCCGGCGAGGGTCGCCTCACCATCTGCGCCGGAGCCCGAGGTCAAACCCGACGAGG
>DATFCC010000412.1:0-5945 GCA_035253505.1 Hyphomicrobiaceae bacterium | reverse complement strand
TGTTCGCGCGTGAACTGGGAAGCGCCGCCGACATCGCCGAAGCGGCTGGCGCGCCCTGCGCCCCCTTGCCCCAGAATCTGGCCGAGGATGTCGCCCAAGCCACCGCCGTCGCCTTCCTTGCCGAGCTTGCCCAGAATGTCGCCGAGCCCACCCCCGCCGCCGCGACCGCCTCCCAGGACTTCGCGCAGGATGTCTTGCAGACCGCCGCCCGGTGCCTGACGGCCCGGAGCGTCTTCATCCTCATCGGGCGAGGGCGCGCGGGTCTGTCCGCGCGGCGGGGGCTCCGGGGTGGGGTCGTCGTCGCGCGCACCGCCAGGGCGGGATGGCCCGCGTGGAGCGGAAACCTGCGGGTCCTTGTCGGCGCCGGCGAGCTGCTTCAGGAGATCGGACAGCCCGCCGAGATCGTCTTGGCCTTGCTGCTGCTGGGTCCCGCCGCGCACAAGGGCGTCGAGGATGCTTTTCGCGTCGAACATCTGTGGAGACTCCGTTGCACGCAGGTCGTCTCCCCCCATGCGGCAACCTTAAGCACGCATGCGCGGCCCCGCAACGCTCTCCTCTGCCCGCATGCGCACACTTTTTGCTCAGGGCGCGCAGGGCAGGCGTCGATGTGCCGAAACGACACGCGGCGGGTGGGAGCAAAAGGGATGTTCGAGCGCAACAAGGTCGGCAGCGAGCCGAGCGCCGCGGCAGTCGAGGTCGAGCTGACCGACGGCACGGCTGTTCGCGGCAAGATCGTCGTGCCCATGGGCAAGAGCCTTGCAGAGACACTCAATGGCCCGAGCGCGTTCGTCGAATTCGAGCCCTACGGCGAGGAGCGCATCTTTCTCGCCAAGTCGCATCTGGCGTACGTGAAGCCGGTTGCGGTCCCCAGGGCGCCCAATCTTTCGGTGCGGATCGCCGATGCGGGCGGGTTCGACCCCTATGCCGTGCTTGGCGTCGGTGCGGGCGCGAGCCGCGAAGAAGTGCGCGCCGCCTACGTGCGGCTGGCGAAGGCCTACCATCCGGACCGGTACGCGACCGCAGAATTGCCGGACGAGGTATGCGAGTACCTCGCCGCGATGGCGCGGCGAATCAACGCGGCGCATGCCGCCCTGGATACAACCCTGAGACGCACCGCCGCCGCCGCAGAACCCGCATTTGCGTCGTAAACTCTGCAGGTTGGCAGGGAGCGCCGGCGGCCCTCATGGCGGGCGATGCCAACGCGCGGCGTTAACCCTAGTTGCGCGCATCCTTTTCCGGAACTATCGGATCGACCAATTGTTGGTTGATGGCGCAAGCCGTCCGCCGCCGTGTCCAGTAGGGGTGCCAGTCCGCATGCATGAAAGACAGTCCACGCTCGAGGCAGACGGCCGGTCAGTGCCGGAGGCGGATGAGCGGGTCGAGAGCGTCGAGAACGCCGGCGCGGCTGAGGCCGTCGGGGGCGTGCCGCGGCAGGGAGATCGCAGCCAGATTGACAGCGCGCTCGCGGACGACGCCGTCGAAGGCGACGGAACGTCGGTCCTCACGCGCATCCTGCTTGTTGCAGTCATCATCCTCGGGGCGGGAGCGGCGGGCTACGGTGCCAGCCGCATCTGGCCGTTGCCGACCGGATGGATCTGGACGGCGCCGGCGTGGAGCGTGCCGCCTCAGGAAGCCAAGACGTTCTCGCGCCGGACGCGACCGGAGATGGTGATGCCTCGCGGCCCCGTGAGGACCGACCAGCCGGCGTCGACTGCGCGCAACAGTTCGCACGAGGCGGTTCTGGGCCAGACCACGGTCAATGCCCCCGTCAAGACCGAGAGCAGTCCGGCCCCGACCGAGGCGGTCGTCGCGCCTGCGGCCAGGGCGGCGTCTGCCGGCACCGTTCACGAGGTGCCGTCGGATGCGACGCTGCAGGATGATGCGGCGGGTCAGAAGCGGTCCTGGCGCGCGACGCGCGAGCAGGCGAGGTCCAGGGGCACGCCGCGGCTTGCGGACTCGGTGCCCTCGGGTGCGCGGCAGGATCCCGCGCTCAAGTCCTTCATGGCGACCCCGAACAACTTCTGAAGCCGGCGCAGGCCGCCGATACCGATCGCGCCGCCCGATAAACGACGCCTTGCCGGTGATAGCCAAGGCGCGAGCCTTGCTGCTAAATGGCGGGGCCGGTGAAGACGTGGCGTCAAGCCGCTGCCACCGAAGGCAACGGGAGGAATGCCATGCACCATGCGATCACGGGTCCGTCGCCAACCCGCTGCACCGAGCCGCGCCGGCCCACGGCATAGCCCCGCGGGCGCCGGGGCACAGCATGGCCATCCCCTTCGATCTGCTCGTGAACGCGATCGTGGCGGGCCTTCTGCTCGGCGGTTTTTATGCCGCTGTGACAGTCGGCATCTCGGTCTCGTTCGGGATGCTCGATATCGTCAACATCGCCCATCCCGCCTTCATCGTGCTCGGCTCCTACCTGGCCTACCTGCTCAACGCGTCCGCCGGCGTCGATCCGATCCTGGCGGCCGTCATCCTGCTGCCGGCGTTCTACGCGCTGGGCGCCGCGATCTACCAGGTCTACTTCGTCGCGTTCGAGAAGCACGGCCAGGAGGCGCTGCGCGGCCTCGCCTTCTTCTTCGGCCTGCTGTTCATCAGCGAGGTCGGCCTGATCCTGACCTTCGGCGTCGACTACCGCTATGTCGATGCCTCCTACATCGGGCCGACGTGGCGGATCGGCTTCGTCGATTTGCCGCTGCGCATGCTGGTGCCATGCGTCGTCTCCCTGCTGATGGTGCTCGGGCTGCACCTCTATCTGACGCGCAGCTTCACCGGGCGCGCCATTCAGGCCGTGGCGCAGGACCAGCTCGCGCTGCAACTCCTGGCCGCCAACCCGTTCCGCATCAAGCGGATGGCGTTCGGCATATCGGTCGCGACGGCGGCGCTGGCCGGCGCCTTCCTCATCATCATCCAGCCGGTCGAGCCGTCGATCGGGCGGGAGTACATAGGCCGGGTGTTCGCGATCTGCGTGCTGGGCGGCATGGGCAGCCTGCCGGGCACCGTGATTGCCGCGGTTCTCCTCGGCATCGTCGAAAGCTTCACGTCGACCTTCTATGGGCCGTCGTGGGCGCCCGCCGTGTCGTTCGGGTTCCTGCTGGCGACGCTGGCGATCCGGCCCGCCGGCCTTCTGGGGCGCTAGCAGATGCGATCGTGGACCTTCACGCTTCTCGCGCTGGCGGCAGGCGCCGTGATCCTCGCGCTCGCGCTGGCGATCGGCAGCGACTACCTGTTCTTTGCCGGCTACGTCGTCCTGCAGTTCGTCGTGCTGGCGACGGCCTGGAACGTTCTCGGCGGCTATTGCGGCTACGTGAACTTCGGCTCGGCGGCCTTCTTCGCCATCGGCGTCTACACCACGGTTGCCCTGCAGAAGCTGGGTGCCAATCCCGCTCGCTATTTGCCCGACGCCTTGAGCGGCCTGCTGCAACCACTGTTTCCGCTGTCGATACCTTCACTCGTGGTGTTGGGGGGGCTCGTCGCCGGCGTGGTCGGGCTCGGCATGGGCTACCTCACCCTGCGCCTGCGCGGCGTATTCTTCGCCATCGCCACGCTGGCCATGGCCGTCGTGCTGCAGACGCTGGTCATCAACTGGCCGTTCGTCGGCGGAGCGCGCGGCGCCTACATCATCCGCCCCGAGAGCATCACATTCGCAGGGCTGACGCTCGGCTACATCGAATACCTGTTCGCGATCATGCTGCTGCTCGCCATCGGCGCGCTCTGCCTGGCGCGCCTGATCGAGAAGTCGCGCCTCGGCTACGGCTTCGCGGCCATCCGCGACGACGAGACGGCGGCAGAAGCGGCCGGCGTGCCCACCTTGCGGTTGAAGCTGATCGCCACCACCATCTCGGGTGCCCTGATGGGCATGGCAGGCGCCCCCTATCCCTACTACATCGGCTACGTGGAGCCGGGCGGAAGCTTCGGGCTGCAATACGCGGTCAACGCCATCGCCATGCCGATGATCGGCGGCACGACCACCTGGGCCGGGCCGCTGATCGGCGCGCTGCTGCTCGGCTCGCTGCAGCAGATCGCCACCGTGACCATCTCCTCGGCCGTCAACCTGCTGCTGGTCGGCGTGCTGCTGGTCGTGTTCGTGGTGGTGGCACCCAAGGGCATCATCGGTCTCGTCCTCGACCGCCGGCGCATGCGGTTGGCGTCATGACCGACGCGATCCTGCAGGTGAACGGTCTCGGCAAGCGCTTCGGCGGCTTTGTGGCGCTGGAGGACATCGATCTCGAGGTGCGACAGGGCGAGCGCCTCGGTCTCATCGGCCCCAACGGCTCGGGCAAGAGCACCCTCGTCAATTGCGTGTGCGGAACCCTGAGGAACGAGACGGGATCCGTCCATTTCGCCGGCCGGCAGCTCGACGGCTTGGCCGCGCATCGGCGCACGCACATGGGGCTCGCCCGCAGCTTCCAGCTCCCGCGGCCGTTCATGAGCCTGTCGGTGGCCGACAACGTGCGCGTGCCGCTGGTCTATACCGCGCAAGCACGCGCCCCGGCGACGGGTCCCGCCGGGCGGCTCGACGAGCGCTGCATCGAGCTCCTGCGGCTCGTCGGCCTCGACGGCAAGGCGCGCCGCTCCCCGCGCGACCTCACCCAGGTGGAGATGCGCAAGCTCGAGCTGGCGCGCGCCATGGCGGCCGAGCCGAAGCTGCTGATTGCCGACGAGGCGATGGCCGGTCTCTCGCACTCGGAGGTCGAGGACATCGTTGCCCTGCTGCTGCGCCTCAACGCGGAAGGCATCACCATCATCATGATCGAGCACATCATGCGCGCCGTGATGAGTTTCTCCCAGCGCATTGCCGTGCTCGTCTCGGGCCGCAAGATCGCTGACGGCAAGCCGCAAGAGGTCGTCGACAATCCGGACGTGGTGAGGGCGTATCTTGGCCAATAGCCTGCGGCTGGAGGGCATACATGCCGGCTACGGCGCCGTGCGCGTCATCGAGGATGTGTCGATGAGCGTTGCAGGCGGCGAGACCGTGGTGCTGCTCGGCACCAACGGCAATGGCAAGAGCACGCTCATGAAGTGTATCATGGGGCTGGTGCGGCCGAGCGCCGGAGCCATCGTCGCCGAGATCGAGGGCACCTCGCACGACCTGACCGCGCTCTCGACCGAGGAGATCGTCGAGCTCGGCATCGCGCTGGTGCCGGAAGGCCGCCGCCTGTTCCCCAAGCTGACCGTGGAGGAAAACCTCCTCCTTGGTGCCTTCCGGCGCGACGCGCGCGCGGCCATCGGGCGCAACCTCGACGGGTGCTATGCAACCTTCCCGCGGCTCGCCGAGCGGCGCACCCAGCTCGCGGGCAGCATGAGCGGCGGGGAGCAGCAGATGCTGGCCTTGGGCCGCGCGCTGATGCTGGCACCGAAGATCCTGCTCGTCGACGAGCCGTCGGTCGGGCTGGCGCCGCTGCTCGTCAGCCGCACCATCGATGCCATCAAGCAGCTCAAGGAACAGTTCCACCTCACGGTTCTGATGGCGGAGCAGAATTTCACCCAGGCAATCCGCATCGCCGATCGCGGCTATGTCATCGTGCATGGGCAGATCGCCGTCGAGGGCCGCTCCGCCGACGAGCTCAACAACAACGACCTGATCAAGAAGTTCTACCTGGGACTGTAAGCGGCCCGGCACGCGCTGTCTGGCCCGCAGAGGGGGCTATGCGAAGCCGGCATGGATGTGCGCCGCCGTTGCGACGTCCTGGCCTCATCCCCATTCGCCGGCCCCTCCACGCTTTGAGCTGCGCGGTTGCCAGGCACGCCGCGCAGAACACGGCAACCGTCCATATTCCCACTCCGACGAACGGATAGGCGATCGCGCACTGCCCCACATTCGACCCTAGCGAGCCGCGCGAAGCCATGCCCGGCTACTCGGTGATGGCCGCATAGACCATGTCGCGGAGCTGGATGCGATATGGCACGCGCTTGCTCGGCGCCTGCATCATGTAGACGACGAA
>DATFCC010000411.1:0-15966 GCA_035253505.1 Hyphomicrobiaceae bacterium | reverse complement strand
GAGATCGCCTCGCGCTACCCCTACAGCGAGACGGGCGAATGGGCGGGCGCCAAGGTTGGCGAGTGCCTGGATCAACTCTCCACCCTGGCGTTCCTGGCCGGCTGCACCGAGCGTATACGGCTGCTCACCTCGGTCATGGTGGTGCCGCACCGCCAGGCCGTGCTCACCGCCAAGATGCTGGCGACGATCGACGTGTTGAGCAGCGGCCGGCTCGTCGTCGGGTGCGGCGCCGGGTGGCTGCAGACGGAATTCGAGGCGCTGGGCGCGCCTCCTTATGCCGAGCGCGGCCGCGCCACCGACGAATACCTCGACGCCTTCAAGGCGCTGTGGACGGAGGAGACGCCGAGCCTGCGTGGCAAGCATGTGGCCTTCAACAACATCATCTTCGAACCCAAGCCCGTCACCAAGCCACATCCGCCGCTGTGGATCGGCGGCGAGAGCCCGCAGGCCGTGAAGCGGACGGTGCGGGTCGGCGACGGCTGGTATCCCGCCTCCAACAACCCGCAGTTCCGCCTCGACACGGCCGACCGCATGGCGAAGGGCATCGCCGAGCTGCGCCGCGCATCGGAGGCCGCCGGCCGCGATCCGGCGAGCATCGACGTCGGCTATCTCGTGCTCTGGCCGGTCGAGTGGAGCGCCCAGAAGACGGCCGAGGGCGGTCGCCGCCTGCTGACGGGCAGCTCGGCGGACATCGCAGCCGATATCGCCGCGCTGGAGAAGGCGGGCGTGCGCCACCTCTGCCTCACTTTCCAGACGCCGGCGCTGCCCGACATGCTGGCGCGCATGCAGCGCTTCGCCGAGGAGGTGGCGCCGCTGGTGCGATAGCGCCTTCCGTCGTCGTTGCAGCGCCTGCCGCGCGGTGCCAAGCTGGCGACGACGGACGTTCAGTGCGAGAGGCGATTGACATGGCAAAAGCTTACTGGGTTGCGACGTATCGCTCGGTAAAGGATCCCCAAGCGCTGGCCGAGTACGCCAAGCTCTCGGGTCCCGCGATCCAAGCCGCGGGTGGGCGCATTCTCGTTCGAGGAACTCCGGCGAAGCTGTACGAGGCTGGAATGGATCAACGCACGGTCGTCATCGAGTTCGACAGTGTCGCGGCCGCAATCGCAGCGCACGACAGTCCCGCGTACCAGGCAGCGATGAAGGCGCTGGGCGACGCCGCTGTTCGCGACATCCGTATCGTCGAGGGCGTGGGCTAGCGGGGTTCTTACATTAAGGGCCACGCGATCGTGTCGGTGCTTGCATGCCAACACCGTGGTGAGCCCGGCGAGCGATGACCGGCAATAGCTGCCCGCCCTTCGACGCGTTCAGGACGGAGGTAGCGGGCGTTGAGCCGGCGATGCCCACCCGGCCCTTGCGCGCGGTTCCACCTCGACGGACACGCTCTACCCGGCCGCCTCGATCAGGCCGCGCTTCTCCAGAAGCGGTCGTGTCGAAGGCAAACGGCCGCGGAAGGCGACGTAGGCCTTCGCGGCGTCGCGGCTGCCGCCGGCGGCGTAGATGTGATCGTGCAGGCGCTTGGCAAGCTTGGGATCGAACACGTCGCCCGTGTCCTCGAAGGCCTGGAAGGCGTCCGCGTCCATCACCTCCGACCACAGATAGCTGTAGTAGCCCGCCGCATAGCCGCCCATGATGTGCTGGAAGTGCGGGATGCGGTGGCGCATGACGATCTCGTGGGGCATGCCGATGCGTTCCAGCGTGTCCTTCTCGAAGCGGTCGACGTCGATCTTCTTGCCGGCGGGCAGCGCGTGCAGGTCGAGATCGACGATGGCAGCGGCGAGATACTCCACCGTCTTGAAGCCCTGGTTGAAGTTGCGCGCAGCCTCGAAGCGCTCGAGCAGAGCCGGCGGCAGCGGCTTGCCGGTCTTGTAGTGGCGCGCGAAGCGGGCAAGCACCTCGGGCCGCATCAGCCAGTGCTCGTAGAGCTGGGAGGGGAGCTCGACGAAATCCTTCTCCACGCTGGTGCCCGACAGCGAAGGGTAGGTCACGCTCGACAACAGGCCGTGCAGCCCATGGCCGAACTCGTGGAACAGCGTGCGTGCATCGTCGAGGCTCAGCAAGGTCGGCTCGCCGTCGGCGCCCTTGGCGAAGTTCATGACGTTGACGACGATCGGCGTGACGGAACCTGCCAGCCTCTCCTGCTTGCGCCAGCCCGACATCCAGGCGCCCGAATGCTTCGACGGCCGAGCGAAGTAGTCGCCCAGGAACAGGCCGATGTGGCGGCCATCGCGCTTCATCTCGAAGGTTCGCACGTCGGGGTGATAGACCGGCAGGTCCTTGCGCTCGGTAAAAGTGACGCCGAACAGTTTCTCCGCAACGTGGAAAGCCGCGGCGATGATGTTGTCGAGCTGCAGGTAGGGCTTGATCTCGCTGTCGTCGACGTCGAAGCGCGACTTGCGCACCTTCTCCGCGTAGTAGCGCCAGTCCGAGGCCGAGAGCTCGAAATTGCCGCCTTCGGCACGCACCGCCGCCTGCAACTGCTCGCGCTCCTCGCCGGCGCGGTCTCGGGCCGGGTCCCATACCTCCATCAGCAGCTTGCGCACCGCCTTGGGCGTCTTCGCCATCGAGAACTCGAGGGCCGAGTCGGCTGCCGTCTTGAAGCCCAGAAGCCGCGCGTGCTCGGCGCGCAGGGCCAGGATCTCCGCCACGATCTTGCGGTTGTCGGTCTTGCCGCCGTTGGCGCCGCGCCTGATCCAGGCCTCGAAGGCCTTCTCGCGCAGATCGCGCCGGGCCGAATACTGCAGGAACGGCTCGATGCTGGAGCGGGCCAGCGTGATCGCATGCTTGCCCTTGTGGCCGCGCTCGTTCGCCGCCTGCGCGGCGGCGGCACGCACGGCATCGGGCAATCCGGCGAGATCGGCTTCGTTCTCCAGCACCAGCACGAACGCCTGCTCGTCGGCGAGCACGTTCTGGCTGAAGTGGGTGCCGAGCACCGACATGCGGGCGGCGAGGGCCGCCATCCTCTTCTTCGCCTTCGGGGGCAGGCCGGCACCGGACTTCAGGAACGCGCGGTGATAGCGCTCCAAAACGCGCACCTGCTCCTCGCTGAGCTTCAGGCGTTTGCGCTTCCTGAACACGGCATCGACGCGGCCGAACAACGTCTCGTCCTGATAGATGCGCATGCCGTGCCTGGCGAAACGCGGGGCCAGCGCCCGCTCGATGGCCTGGATCTCCTCGTTGGTGTCGGTGCCGGCAAGGTTGAAGAAGACCGAGGAGACGCGGTGCAGGGCATGGCCGCAACGTTCCAGCGCGTCGATGGTGTTGGCGAAGGTGGGCGGCTCGCTGTTGCCGGCAATGGCCGCAATCTCTTTCCGGTTGGCGGCAAAACCCTTGTCGAACGCGGGCACGAAGTGCTCCACGCGGATGCGATCGAATGGCGGCATCGCGAAGGGGGTGGTCCAGGGCGCGAGCAGCGGATTGCCCGCCGCAGGTTTCGCTTTTGCCGACGTCCTCTTGTCGCGGGCCGCGGGCTTCGCTGCCCGCCCGTTCGCGCTCCTGCCAGCCATGGCTCCTCCAACCGCTCGGGTTTTGGGGCTGCTATGACCGCTCCCGACAGCTTTGTCCAGGAAAGGCGATGTAGCGAGGCTGCGGGGTGCGAAGGCTTGCGGCTACGTGTAGATCATCTTGCGCGTCATGCCGCCGTCGAGGATCAGCTCGGCGCCCGTGACGAAGCCGGCGGCATCCGACAGCAGATAGGCAACCGCCGCCGCAACGTCCTCGGGCGTCCCGACGCGGCCGACCGGATGCTGCGCGTGGTCGCTCGCCTTCAGCGCGCCGTGCTTGCCCGTGTCGATCCAGCCGGGCGACACGCAATTGACGCGCACGTCCGGCGCCAGCGTCATGGCCAGCGCGTGCGTCAGCGCCAGGAGGCCGCCCTTGCTCGCCGAGTAGGCGAGCGTGTCGCGCTCCGACATGTGCGCACGCGTTGAAGCGATCGTCACGATGGAGCCGCGGGCTGCCTTGAGGTCGGCGGCGGCCGCCTTGGCCAACAGGAAGGTGGCCGTCAGGTTGGTGGCAAGCACCTCGTTCCAGCCCGCCAGCGTCGTCTCGTGCAGCGGAGCGAAGCGGCCGACGCCTGCATTGGACACGATCGCGTCAATGCGCCCCAGCCGCAACCGCGCCACCGCCACCAGCCGCTCCACGTCGGCCTCGTTGCCGACATCGCAGGATGTAGCCATGGCGCCGATCTCAGCGGCCGCCGCGCTGGCGGCATCGCCGTCGATATCGGCGAGGATCACCTGCCAGCCGGCGGTGGCGAGATGGCTCGACACGCCCCGGCCGATGCCATGCGCTGCACCTGTTACGATCGCCCCTCGGCTGGACATGTTGCTCCTCGCCACGTGCAGGACTGACGCCGGCCACTCGCCCTCGGCGGCTTGCGGGCTCGTACCGCCCGTTGCGCCTGCGAACGGGACCAGACTTCACGCGCGAATGCGAGAGCCGCAGCGCGGTTGGGTAAAGACCGCCGGTCAGCTCGGGGCCGGAGGCTCTCGACGCTTCGGTCCAGGCGGAACGTCAGGGCGGAGCGGCATCTTGGACGGAGGAGGGGCGACCGCTCACCCGGGGGTCATCCGGAGCGACCGCCTCCGCGTCGAACCGGTAACCCTGTGGCCCCATCTTCTGCGAGATGTAGATGAGGTGGCCCGGCGCGAGGGCGCCGAGGTTCTTTTCGCCGTCAGGCAGCACGACGGTCGCGTTTGCGCCCTGCCAGACGATGACCTGGCCGCGGGCCTTGATCGCGGCCCGGGCCCACCCCTTGATCTGTGAATAGTAGGGCTCCTCGCGCCACACGTCGGGCCGCACCGGATCGACAAACACCATCAGCCGGGCCGCCTTGAGCTCATCGTAGGCGAGAACGATCTTGCACCGCGACGGCTTCCAACGCTCGTCGAGGGCGGGGTTGGTGAGATATCCGCAGTAGAATCCTCGGCACTCGCCGGGACGCTGCTCGTAGATCCTGCAGCCGCGTCGCGCGTCGCAGTGCGGGCACCAGGTGCCCGCCGGCTTCTCCAGCTCGCTGATGCCGACAATCTTGCAGCACAGCGTGCAGCCGTCACAGTTGCGCCCTTCGACGACGATCTTCATCGCACCCCGCCCCCACGCGCGCACGGCACGAGACCGGCGCGGCCGCGGCGAGGGACGAGCATGACGAGCATGCGGCGCAGGAGCCGTCGTGCTCGGGTGTGCAGGCAGGATTGCCGAACTTGCAAATCTCAGGAGGGGCCAATTCGCATCAGTCCGGCTGCCACTTGCATTGCTGGTCTGCGGAACTAGGCTGGAGCCGATCGAGGAGCCGAGTGCCCGAATGGCCGCGGATGCGTACGACTACATCATCGTCGGGGCAGGCACGGCGGGCTGCCTGCTCGCCAACCGGCTGTCGGCCGATCCGGGCGTGCGCGTGCTGCTGCTCGAGGCCGGCGGCAAGGACAACTACCACTGGATCCACATTCCCGTCGGCTATCTCTACCTGATGGGCAATCCGCGCGCCGACTGGTGCTTCAGGACGGCCGAGGAGCCGGGCCTCAACGGCCGCAGCCTCGCCTATCCGCGCGGCAAGGTGCTGGGCGGCTGCTCGTCCATCAACGGCATGATCTACATGCGCGGCCAGGCGCGCGACTACGACACCTGGCGGCAAATGGGCAATCCGGGTTGGGGCTGGGAGGACGTGCTGCCCTACTTCCACAAGCACCAGGACCAGTGGGCGGTCGAGCCCGATGCCTTCGAGGGCCTGCATGCGCGCGGCGGCGAATGGCGCATCGAGCACGCGCGCATCCGCTGGGAAATCCTCGACGCCTTCCGCGACGCCGCCGAGCAGGCGGGCATCCCCAAGGTCGACGACTTCAACCGCGGCGACAATGAGGGCTGCGGCTACTTCCACGTCAACCAGAGGACCGGCGTGCGCTGGAATACCTCGAAGGCCTTCCTGCGGCCGGTTCGCCACCGCCGCAACCTCGAAATCGAGACTCACGCGATGGTCGAGCGGCTGTCACTCGACGGCAAGCGCGTCACCGGCCTCGTCATGCGGCAGGGCAGCGCACGCATCGCGCTGAGGGCCAGGCGCGAGGTGATCCTGGCCGCCGGTGCCATCGGCAGCCCGCAGATCCTGCAGCTCTCGGGGATCGGGCCGCCGGCCGTGCTCGCGCCCTTCGGTATCGAGGTGAAGCACGCACTCGACGGGGTCGGCGAGAATCTGCAGGACCACCTGCAGATACGCTGCGCCTACAAGGTGTCGGGCGTGAAGACCATGAACGAGCGCTTCCAGAGCCTCGTGCAGCGCGCGGGCTTTGCCACACAGTACGTGCTGACGCGACGCGGGCCGATGACCATGTCGCCGTCCCAGCTCGGCGCCTTCGTGAAGTCCGATCCGAGCCGCGAGACGCCCAACCTGCAGTACCACGTGCAGCCGCTGACGCTGCCCAAATTCGGCGATCCCCTCGATCCCTTTCCCGCCTTCACGGCCAGCGTCGCCAACGTCCGCCCGACCAGCCGCGGCTGGGTGCGCATCGCCTCGCCCGATCCCGAGGCGCAGCCGGAGATCCGGCCCAACTACCTCTCCACCGCCGACGACCGCCACGTCGCCGCGGAGTCCGTGCGGGTGACGCGCAACATCATCTCGATGCCGGCCCTGGCCAAGTACCGGCCCGAGGAGTTCCGCCCGGGGCTCGAGGTCCAGAGCGACGAGGACCTGGCGAAAGCAGCGGGAGACATCTCCACCACCATCTTCCATCCGGTCGGCACCTGCCGGATGGGCAGCGATGCCTCGGCCGTGGTCGATCCCAGGCTGAAAGTGCGAGGCTTGAGCGGCCTGCGCGTCGCCGACGCTTCGGTGATGCCCACCATCACCTCCGGCAACACCAACTCGCCGACGCTGATGATCGCCGAGAAGGCCGCCGCCATGATCCTGGAAGACGCACGGGCAGGGCAGGGCGCGGCCGCCTAGGTCGTCGCCGCAACCACCACTGCAGGCGCGCACCCGCCGCGAACGTCCTGACGCCCCGGCAAGCAAGAAGTTGCGCACATGTCGCTCGCGGCCGGCCGCGTCACGTGACACTATTGCGAAGGTTCAATGTCAGTTCGGTTGCATGCGGAGCGGCACATGCGATTGCTGTGGCGGGCACGGTCAAATCCCGTGGCCTGCTGGTGGGCTTTCCTGTCCACGGTCAGCAGCGCGAACATCGCGCTCTGGTTCCTGCTGTATCGCCAGTTCCACGCGCAGCCGGCTGGCGGTCTGGGCGCGCCCTCCGGCGTGCAGCTCATGCTGTTCCTTTGCGCCGCGTATGTTTTCGGCTGCGCCTTCCGGTCGTTTCTGCCGCGCGCCGACGTGCAGCGCATCTGCCTGTTCGATACCTGGCTGTCGAGCGTCGTCGTCGGCCGGTCGGTGGCCACCATAGCCGAGGTCTGCTTTGCGATGCAGTGGGCGCTCGTCCTGCGCCTCCTGGGCGAGACAGCCGGCGTGGACAGCGCCTTGAATGTCGCGCGCGTGGTCGTGCCCCTGATCCTCCTGGCACAGTGCTGCTCGTGGTACGGGGTGCTGACGACCAACTATCTCGCCAATGCGATCGAGAATTCCATCTGGGCCGTCACCTTTCTCGCGATTGCCATTGCCTTGTGCCGGTTGCTGCCGCAGTTCGACGGCCCGGTTTGCCTGGGCCTGCTCGCCGCGATCGTCGGGATCGGAGGCTATCTGGCGTTTCTCACGACCGTCGACGTACCGATGTACGTCACCCGGTGGCAGCACGGGCTCGCCGCCGGCGGCAGGGCCCTGCCGCCTCTCGAGGGCTTGCGTGACGCGGCCACGCGGTGGGTCGTGATCCACGATTTTGCCGAGTGGAAGGACGAGATCCCCTGGATGTCGCTCTATTTCACCGCGGCGGTGTGGGCGAGCCTCGCGCTCTGCCTTGTCTACGCGCTCGGGGACCGCCTGCCGGGCTACCGCACCGCTCCTGCCGCACAGGTTCCGGGCTTCATGCGCAGCCACCACGCGACCCTCGACGCCCGCCAACCCGATCAGCGTCATCGGGTATCATCGCTCGCACGTCGCGAGGGCCCCTGAGCGCCGCGGCCGTCGATGCCCAGGGCCGGTAAACGGCCGCGTCGGTGGCCCTTTGCCCGGCAAGGTGCCCTGGCATTGCGGAGCGGATTTTACTAGATTCAATGCAAGGGGTCGAAGGTCGATCCCGGCAAGGAGCGGCCCGGATGAGCCGGATACCGGATTTCACCAAGGTCGAATACGGGGTCAGACCCCTTGCCGATCCGCCTGCGCCTCAGGCCGCCGCCGCCGAGGCAAGGGGTCTGACCCCGCCGACGACGGATGCCTGGCTGACGCCCGAAGGCATTGCCGTGAAGAAGGCCTATTCTGCCGCCGATACGGCCGGCCTCGATTTCCTCGATGGCTACCCCGGCATCGCGCCCTATCTGCGCGGCCCCTACCCCACCATGTACGTCACGCAGCCGTGGACCATCCGCCAGTATGCCGGCTTCTCGACGGCGGAGGATTCCAACGCCTTCTACCGGCGCAACATCGCCGCCGGTCAGAAGGGGCTCTCCATCGCTTTCGATCTCGCCACCCACCGCGGCTACGACAGCGACCACCCTCGCGTGCGCGGGGACGTCGGCATGGCCGGCGTGGCAATCGATTCCATTCTCGACATGCGCACGCTGTTCGAGGGCATCAATCTCGCCGACATGACGGTGTCGATGACGATGAACGGCGCCGTGCTGCCGGTGCTGGCGCTGTTCATCGTCGCCGGCGAGGAGCAGGGCGTGAAGCCTGAAAAGCTGGCCGGCACCATCCAGAACGACATCCTCAAAGAGTTCATGGTGCGGAACACCTACATCTATCCGCCTGCACCCTCCATGCGCATCATCTCCGACATCTTCGCCTTCACGAGCGCGAAGATGCCGAAGTTCAATTCCATCTCCATCTCCGGCTATCACATGCAGGAGGCGGGGGCGACGGCGGATCTCGAGCTTGCCTACACGCTGGCCGATGGCGTGGAGTACGCGCGCGCCGGCGTGGCGGCAGGCCTCGACATCGATGCGTTCGCGCCGCGGCTGTCGTTCTTCTGGGCGATCGGCATGAACTACTTCATGGAGATCGCCAAGATGCGCGCGGCCCGCCTGCTGTGGGCCAAGCTGATCAAAGGGGAGTTCGCGCCCCGGGATCCGAAGTCGCTGGCGCTGCGCACCCACTGCCAGACGTCGGGCTGGAGCCTTACCGCGCAGGACGTGTTCAACAACGTCACCCGCACGGCGATCGAGGCGCTGGCGGCGACCCACGGCGGCACGCAGTCGCTGCACACCAATGCGCTGGACGAGGCCATCGCGCTCCCGACCGACTTCTCCGCCCGCAGCGCCCGCAACACCCAGCTCTTCATCCAGCAGGAGACTGGCACCTGCCGCACCATCGATCCGTGGGGCGGCAGCCACTATGTAGAGCGGCTGACCTACGAGCTCGTCCGCAAGGCGCAGGCCCACATCGCCGAGGTGGAGGAGCTCGGCGGCATGGCCAAGGCGATCGACGCCGGCATCCCCAAGATGCGCATCGAGGAGGCAGCGGCACGCACGCAGGCCCGCATCGACTCCGGCGCCCAGACGATCGTCGGCGTCAACAAGTACCGTGTATCGGGCGATGCCGAGATCGAGGTCCTGAAGGTCGACAACAAGAGCGTGCGCGAAAGCCAGATCGCCAAGCTGGCTCGCCTGAAGGGCGAGCGCGACGCAGGGCAGGTGAAGGCTGCGCTCGAGGCTTTGAGCAAGACAGCCGAGACCGGCAGCGGCAATCTGCTGGAGCGCGCCGTGGCGGCGGCGCGGGCCAAGGCGACGGTCGGCGAGATCTCGGATGCCATGGAGCAGGTGTGGGGTCGCCATCGTGCCGAGACGCGTGCCGTCTCGGGTGTCTACACGGCGGAGGCCGGGGCCATGAGCAACGACGTGGAGCGGGTGCGGCGCATGTGCGAGGAGTTTGCCGCCAATGACGGCCGCCGCCCGCGCATCCTGGTCGCCAAGATGGGCCAGGACGGCCATGACCGCGGGCAGAAGGTGATTGCCAGCGCTTTCGCGGACCTGGGCTTCGACGTGGATATCGGCCCCTTGTTCGCCACGCCCGACGAGGCGGCGCGGCAGGCGGTGGAGAACGACGTGCACATCATCGGCGTGTCGTCGCTGGCGGCCGGGCACCTCACCCTGGTGCCGGACCTGACGGCGGCGCTGGAGAAGGAGGGGCGCGGCGACATCATGATCGTGGTCGGCGGCGTCATTCCTCCGGCGGACTATGATACGCTGTATGCGGCAGGTGCGAAGGCCGTTTTCGGCCCCGGCACCAATATCCCGAAGGCCGCCGCCGACCTCATCGACAAGCTCAACGCCGAGCTGGGCTACGGCCCGCGTGCGGCGGCCGAGTAGCGATCGAAACACGCCTGTGTTGCCTCAACGAGGTCCGCCCGCGTGACGCTCGGGCGCTCCGCGCGAGCGGTCGTAGGCGAGGCTGCGTAAAGCCCCTTGTCGAGAGGGAATGATTTGCCACCCTCGAGCGTTTATGGGGAGGGCGGGATCAGCACGCCGTCGGCCGTGCCGGCGCTGCTGGACACAAAAACTTCGAAGTCGGCTAGGGAAGGAAAGGCAATGAAGGGTTCGAAAACGATTGCCATCGCCGTATTGGCGCTCGGCGCTGCAAGCGGCGCGCAAGCACAGCAGCCGGCGCCGCCACAGCTGCCGCAGGCGCCGAACATGACCTTCTTCGTCACGAGCGTCGGCCTTGGCAAGGGCGCTGATCTTGGCGGGCTCGAGGGCGCCGATCGCCATTGCCAGCAACTGGCGGAGCGGCACGGGGCGGGCGGAAAAACCTGGCGCGCCTATTTGAGCACCCAGGCCGCGGGGAGCAATCAGGCTGTCAACGCGCGCGATCGGATCGGGAAGGGACCCTGGCAGAACTTCAAGGGCGAGACTGTCGCGGAGAGCGTCGACGATCTGCACAGCGACAACAACAAGCTGGGCATGGCGACGACGCTGACGGAACGCGGCCAGATCATACCGGGCGTGGGATATGCACCCAATCGCCATGACGTGCTCACTGGTTCAACTGTCGAGGGCCGTGCCTTTCCGGCGGGCGAGGATCGCACCTGCGGCAACTGGACGAGCAGCACCCAGGGCGCGGCGATGGTCGGCCATATCGATCGCAAGGGGCTGCGCGACGACGCGGCGTCGCGGTCGTGGAACTCTTCCCACCCCTCCCGAGGTTCGGATGGCGGCTGCAGCCAGAACGATCTGAGAGGCACGGGCGGAGACGGCCTCTTTTATTGCTTTGCCGCGCAATAGCGACTGCCGCAGTCCCGGCCGGTGCAATGATCTGATCCGGCCGACGGCTTTACCGGCGCCCGCAGCGCGAGCAACGCACGCTGCGGGGCACCTCAGTCGCCGTTGAGGCCATGGGCGTCGGCGAAATACAAGTCCTTCCAGCTCTCGGGCTTGCTCTTGAGCGAGCCGATGCGGTGCAGGAACTCGGCGAACTTGAAGGTCTTCTTCGGCACCTTGGTGAAATCGAAGCCCGGTGCCGAGATGATGGCGGTGACGTCGTCCTCGGTCAGCTTCTTTTCCTTGGTCATTTCCATGTAGAGCCGGGCGGCGCGGCGCTTGTCGGCGTTGGTCCAGGCGATCGCCTCGTCCAGCGCCGCCACCACGACGGCATAGACCTTGGGATTGGCAGCGCGGAACTTCTCCGTCGTCACGAACACCAGGTTGCTGACCTCGCCGCCCATGATCTGGTAGCCGGACGTCACGGTCTTGAGGCCCGCCTTCATCTCGGCCTCGTGGAAGGGTGAGGTGGCAAAGTGGGCGGTGACCTCGCCCACCGGGTTCAACACCGCGGTGATGGCGTCGGGATGCGCCAGGCCGACGGTCAGATGGTCGAGCCGGCCGTGCTGGCCCGGCCCCCATTCCTTCTCGGCGGCGATCTGCAGGAACAATGCCTGTGTCGACACTTTCACGGACGGCACGGCGATCCGGTCCTTGTCCGTGAAGTCGCGGATCGACTTGATGTCGGGGTTGCGGGTGTTGAGATAGATGTCGGTGTTGGTGATGGCGCTGACCGCGCGCACGCCGACGCCGCTCTTGGTGCGGTCCCACATGAGGGCCAGCGACGGCACGCCCTGCGCCGAGAAGTGCAGGTTGCCCGAGATGATTGCGTCCACCATCACCGACGGGCCGGCCATCTTGGCCCATGTCACCTTGAGCTCGCCCAGGCCCTGCGCCGCAGCCTGCTTCTCGATCAGCTGCATGCTCTCCATGGCCATCAGGGGGATGAAGATGGCGCCGAACTGCTGGGCGAGCGCGATCTCCTTCACCTCCTGCGCTCTGCCACGTTCGGCCGGCGCCAGCGCGAGCGTGGAGCATGTCAGCAGCAGGCACAGGGCGGCGCGTCTCATGAAGGCGGTCCTCCGGGGAGCGTGGATCTGGATTTTTGCAAGCGGCGCCCGACGGCGCCACACGCATCGGTGCTGGATCGACCTATTCGTCGAGCCACACGTCGACCAGGTTCTGGCCGGTGAAGTGGCTGGGCGTGACGTACCAGCCCTTGACCTTCTTGTGGTTCACGACGATGCGCTGATACCAGAGCAGGGGAATGTTGTAGGCCTGCGTCAGCGCGTAGCGTTCCATCTCGTTGACGAGCTTCAGACGCTCGCCGTGATCGACGATCTGCGATTGGCGGCTGAACATGTCGTCGAGCTTGGTGTCGCCGTGGCGCGAGTAGGCGATCGAGGACGCGTTCTTGCTGAGCAGCGTGTTGAACTGCGCGGTGGGGTCGTCGGCGAAGTCGGAGATATTCTGCACCACCACGTCGAACTCGCCTCCCTCCATGGCGGAGTACCACAGCTTGGTCTCGACCGGCACGTGCTCGGCCTCCACGCCGATCCGCCGCCACTGGTCGACGGCATAGATGCCGGCCGGAATGAAGGGCTGGTCGATGGTGCGGTTGACGAACTTCAGCTTGAGATTGGTGACGCCGGCCTCCTTGAGCAGGCGTCGGGCCTCGGCGCGTGACGCCTCGATGTCGCGCCCGTAGCCCGGAAGCTTTTCAAGCTCCTCCGGCGGCAGGCCCCATGCGGCTCCCGGCCGGAACACGCCGCCCACGCCCTTGATGAGGGAGATCTTGCCCAGCGACTGCGATCCGCCCCACCGGTCAATGGCCAGGGTGAGGGCCTGGCGCACGCGCACGTCGTCGAGCGGCTTGTGCTCGACATTGAAGGTGAGAAGGATGTTGGTCGTCCAGGGCCCCTCCTGCACGGTCACGTTGTCCTTCATCACGCTCAGGAGCTGATCGCGCTCCTGCGGGGTGCGGCCGCGGAATTCGGCATCGTATTGTCCGCCACGCAGGCCGTTGACCACGGTGTTGCTGCGCACGAAAAAGGCCTTGTAGCCGTCGAGATAGGGGCGATCGGGGCGGAAATACTGGTCGAAGCGCACCGCCCGCCAATGCGCACCCTTGATGTACTCCACGAACTTGAACGCGCCCGTGCCCATCACCTCCGTCTCGGGATACTTCGGGTTCTCCTTGAGCTTCTTGGCGCTGTAGACGCAGTTGAAGGGCGAGGCGAAGTGCAGGTCCATCGACATGTTCACCCGCTTCATGCGGAAGATCACCGTGTGGGGATCGGGCGTCTCCATGGCGGCGATGTCCTGGTGCTGGGCCTTGCGCGAGGAGACCACGCCCTCGGGCGGGTTGATGATGCGCTCGTAGGTGGCCTTGATGTCCTCTGACGTGAAGTCGGAGCCGTCGTGGAATTTGACGCCCTTGCGCAGCTTGAACGTGTAGCTGAGCCCGTCCTTGGCCACCTCCCAGGACTCCGCCAGGTCACCCTCGATCTTGAGGTTGTCGTGCGGGCCGGTGAACATCAGCAGGGTCGAGTACTGGGGCGCCACCGGGTGCACCATGGCAAAGGTGGTGGTGGCGTGACAGTCGGTGGTCGGGGGCTCGGCCACCACGGCGAAATTGAGAGTGCCGCCGCGCTTGGGGGTCTCGGCAGCGGGCGCCGCACCAGCGCAGGCGAGCAGCATCGCGCCCGCCAGCAGCGACGGGCCAAACGTCAATCGCATCGTTTCCTCCGGGGTGTGCCGAGCCGCCGTGGCGGCATGCGCCGCCGGTGTGCAGGCCCGGCGGCATTTGTGGCATTGGTAGCCAACCCGCCGGGCGCGAGCAAGGGCGGCGGGGAATGGGCGCCATGCAGGCCGCCGCGGGGTGGGCGGGCTCCATCGGCTGGCGTTTCCTGTTAGCCTCCGCCCACGATCGAGGCAATGGAGAACCGATGACACCGTTCCGGCCCGAAGCCGCCTGCCCGCTCGACGGCATCCGCGTGCTCGACCTGTCGCGGCTGGTGGCGGGCAACATGGTGTCCTCCCAGCTCGCCGACTTCGGCGCCGAGGTGATCAAGGTCGAGGACCCTGGCAAGGGCGACCCGCTGCGCGCCTGGCGCGTCAACGGGCATTCCCTGTTCTGGAAGACCTACGCACGCAACAAGAAGAGCGTGACGCTGGACCTCAGGAAGGCGCGCGCGCGGGAGCTGCTCCTGGCCCTGATCGAGGGCACGCACGTGCTGATCGAGAACTTCCGGCCGGGAACGCTGGAAAAAATGGGCCTGGCACCCGAGGTCCTGCACAAGCGCAATCCGGGCCTGGTGATCGTGCGCGTCTCGGGCTGGGGGCAGACCGGCCCCTATGCGCAGAAGCCCGGCTTCGGCACGCTGGTGGAGGGCATGTCGGGCTACGCCGCCAAGACCGGCTTCCCCGACCGCGCCCCGGTGCTGCCGCCCACCGCGCTGGCCGACATGGTGGCCGGCCTCTACGGCGCCTATGCCACCATGGTGGCGCTGCGCGAGGTCGAGGGCAAAGGCGGCAAGGGCCAGGTCATCGATCTGTCGCTGCTCGAGCCCATCCACTCCGTCATCGGTGCCGATGCGGCGACCTACAAGGCGGCGGGGATCGTCCCCAAGCGCCAGGGCAGCCGGTCCAACGTCACCAGCCCCCGCAACGTCTACCGTACGCGCGATGGCCGCTGGATCTCGATCTCCGCCTCCATGCAGTCGATGGCCGAGCGCCTCTATGCCGCCGTCGGCGTTCCCGACATGACCAAGGACCCGCGTTTTGCCGACAACACGGCGCGGCTGGCGCACGCCGAGGAAGCGGAGCGGCCGGTGGTCGAGTTCATCGCCCGCCACGACTGCGCCGAATGCCTGGCCATCTTCGAGAAGGCGGAAGTGACGGCCGCGCCGATCTACGACATCGACCAGTTCGTCGCCGACCGCCATGTGCAGGAGCGGCAAATCCTGCTCGACGTCCCGGACGACGAAATCGGCAGCGTCACCATCCACAACGTCATCCCGCGCCTCTCGGCGACGCCGGGTGCAATGCGCCGGCCGGCGCCGAAGCTCGGCCAGCATACGCAAGAGGTTCTGGCGGGCGTGGGCATCAAGCCCGCAGACCTGGCCGCGCTGCGTGCGGAGGGGATCGTGTGATGGCCGATATGCGTCCCGACTTGCCGGCCTGGCGCTCGCTCCTGTTCGTGCCGGTGGTGCGCGAGAAGTTCGTCGCCAGCGCCCACACGCGGGGCGCCGACGGCATCATCCTCGACCTCGAGGACAGCGTGCCCGAGGCCGAGAAGGATCGGGCACGCGCACTCGTTCCGGCCGCCGCCAGGGAGGTCGGCAAGGCCGGTGCCGACGTGCTCGTGCGCATCAACCGGCCCTGGCATCAGGCGTTCCGCGATATCGAGGCGGCGGTCGGCCCCGGTGTCATGGCGCTGGTGTGCCCGAAGGTGGAGAGCCCGGAGCACTTGCGGGTCATCGCCGAGCTGCTCGATGCCTTCGAGGCGGCGCGCGGCTTGCCGGTCGGCCATACGCGGCTCGTCGCCCTGGTGGAGACGGCAGACGCCTACTTCCGTGTGCGCGAGATCGCCAAGGCGACGACGAGGCTGGT
>DATFCC010000410.1:0-3327 GCA_035253505.1 Hyphomicrobiaceae bacterium | reverse complement strand
GCGCTGGCCGCTACCGGCGCGTCGAAATGCAGGCCGTAGGCGTTCACCGGAACTGTCTGCCGGAATGTCGTGTGGATGGCGAACCATACAGCGAGGTTGAGGATGACGCCGACCACCGCGGCGGTGATGGCCGACAGCGCGCCGCTGAGCGCCTTGTTGCCGCGGACGACTTCGATGAACGGCGCGCCGAGAAAGATCCACAGAAAGCAGGGCGTGAACGTCACCCAGGTCGCAAGCAGCCCGCCCAGGGTGCCGGCTATCATCGGCGGCAGCCCGCCTGCATCCCGGAAGGCAGCCATGAAGCCCACGAACTGCAGCACCATGATGAGCGGGCCCGGCGTGGTTTCCGCCATGCCGAGCCCATCCAGCATCTCACCCGGCGCGAGCCAGCGGTAGTGATCCACCGCTTGCTGCGCGACGTAGGCAAGCACGGCATAGGCACCGCCGAACGTCACCATCGCCATCTTGCTGAAGAAGACGGCGATCTGGCTAAAGACGTTGTCGCCGCCAAGCGCCCACAGCAATGACAGCACCGGAACGAGCCACAACGCCAGCCAGACGGCCGACACTTTCAGCGCGCGCAACGCACTCGGGCGCGCGTGTGCGGGCATTTCCTCGCCCAGCAGGCTGTCGACGACCGGCACGTCGCCCTTCCCCTTGCTCGGCCCGTGGCCACCACCGCCCTCGAAGGCCGACAGCCCCAGCGCGCTGCCCACGAAGCCGACAAGGGCGGCGCCGAAGATGATGACGGGAAAGGGAACGCCGAGGAAAAAGATACCGACGAAGGCCGCTGCCGCGAGCACGACCAGCGCCCGGTTGCGCAGCGCGCGCCTGCCGATGCGCACGACAGCCTCGACGACGATCGCCAGCACTGCCGCCTTCAGCCCGAAGAAGAGGGCGGCCACGATCGGCACCTTGCCCCAGCCGGCATAAACGTAGCTGAGCGCCATGATGGAAACGATGCCGGGAAGCACGAACAGCCCGCCGGCCATGATGCCGCCGAGCGTGCGATGCATCAGCCAGCCGACATAGGTGGCGAGTTGCTGGGCCTCGGGACCCGGCAGCAGCATGCAGTAGTTGAGCGCATGCAGAAACCGCTCCTCCGAGATCCAGCGTTTCTCCTCGACGAGAATGCGGTGCATCACCGCAATCTGGCCGGCAGGGCCGCCGAAGCTTAGTCCGGCGACCCGCATCCACGTCCAGAACGCCTCGCGCAACGTCACGCCGTGCGCCGGGCCTGCCGGCGCTTTGGCTGCGACAGGCGATGCCGCTGCGTCCCTCACGTCACGCTCCCGGCTTGTGGGTGGGCCAGTTGTGGGTCTCCGCGACAGCATCGCGGCACCAGCGATACATGGCGTCGTAGAAGCCCATCGCCGCCTCGAGCTGGGCGAGGTCATCGCGGTACATGCGCGAGTAGCCGAGCGATGCGGCGAGCAGACCCGCCGATTGCGGCGCGAGGTCGGGCCGGGCGGTATCGGCGCCGCGCACGATCTTCGCGAGCTGCAGCAGGGCCTCCGACTTCAGGGCGAGCTCCTCGATCATGGTATCGAAGGTGCACGTGTCGCCGCGATGGCTCCAGAGCACGCCCTCGATGTCGAACGGCGTCGCGTTGAAGCGCTCCGCCACTGCCGTCACTTCCGCCGGCAGGACGAACAGGAATACGGCGCCGGGGTCGATGAAGCGGCGGATCAGCCATGGGCAGGCGATGCGGTCGACTTTGGGCCGCGAGCGCGTCACCCAGACGGTGCGGCCCTTCTCGTCGCGCGGTGGCAGCTTGTCGGCGCGGACCAACAGCTCACCGGCCTTCTTCCAGGCCTCGAATCCGCCCTCCAGCGTCTGCGCCTCGATGCCGTCATGGCGAAGCCAGGCGGCCGTGCCTTCGCTCACCTTCTGGCCGCGCTGACAGATCACGACCACGCTCTTGCCGCGATACTCTTGTCCCCAACGGTCGGTTGCGCGGTAGTCGCGGCGCAGCGACCCGGGCAGCAATCTCGGATCGCTGCGATAGTCGTCATCGATGCGCACGTCTATGAGGGCCGGCGCGCTGGGCAGGCCGACGAGACGTGCTAGCTGAGACGTGGTAATGGATGTGGTTGCGGGCATAGGGCGTCCTTTCCCATGTCTGGGAGCGTGGACGCGATGTTTCAGCCGCAGCCTCACGGGGCAATCGCGAACGACCCCTTGGCTCATTGATGCCACGGGCGATGCCGCAATGCAAGAGCGAGCGATCACGCCGGGTCGCCGGCTCTCGGTGACCGAAACTGCGGCAAGCTCTGCGTTTGCAACCGGCAACCGCAGCACACCGTTTTGACTCCGATGTTGCGCATTCGGACCGCCGACTCGGCCCCGGCGCGTCCGCTCGCCACGGCGGCCGCCATGCGTTAGATGGTGCCGGGGCGCGGCTGCAAACCCATCGAGATCGCCGCGCAGAGAACGGATCGGCCCGCTGCATGAAGCAAGTCAAAGGCGCCAACTATCGTTTGATCGTGCGCAAGTCTCCCATCGACGGCGACGGCCTGTTCGCCGGCGAGGAGATCCCGTGGGGCCGCAAGATCATCGAGTACAAGGGGGCCGTCATCAGCGACCGGGACGCGCAGGCGCGCATCGCCGCGGGCGCCAACGCCATCATGGAGCTGGGACGCGACCAGAACATCGACGGCTTCGACAACGGCAACGGTGCCGCGCTCGTCAACCACAGCCGCGCGAGCCCCAACTGCTTCCTGCTGCGCGAGAAGGGCAAGATCTGGCTCGTCGCCGGCATCGAGGGCATCAAGCCCGGAGAGGAACTCACCTACGACTACGGCTCGGACTACTACCCCCGCAAGGGCAAGCGCGCGGAGTGAGGGCAACCGCGTTCCGGCCAGGCGTCGTGGAAGCCTCCGCGTCATGATGCCAATGGATGGCGTTTCCCGCCCCACAAACGTCTTCCCCGCGGAGGTGTTCGGTCCCGGCGGATTGAGAAGAAGCTCGGCTGGGGCTCGATAGTCGAGGCATTTGAGCCTGGTCTTATTGTAGCTGTCGACGAAGCGTTGCAGGAAGGCGGGGACCCATGCACATCACTCCCACTCGATCGTGCCCGGCGGCTTGCTTGTCACGTCATACACAACCCGGTTGATGCCGTTGACCTCGTTGATGATGCGCGTGGCGGCGCGGCCCAGCACGTCGTGCGGGAAGGGATAGAAGTCGGCCGTCATGCCGTCGGTGGAGGTGACGGCGCGCAGCGCGCACACGTGGTCGTAGGTGCGCGCGTCGCCCATCACGCCGACCGTGCGCACCGGCAGCAGCACGGCGAAGGCCTGCCAGATCTTGTCGTAGAGGCCGGCCTTG
>DATFCC010000409.1:0-10873 GCA_035253505.1 Hyphomicrobiaceae bacterium | reverse complement strand
GGCGACGTGTTCGGGGCGCTGCAGACCTACCTCGGCTCCACCTACGTCAACGACTTCAACCTGCTCGGCCGCGTGTTCCGCGTCACCGCGCAGGCCGATGCTGCCTACCGGCTCGATCCCAAGGACGTGCTGAATATCCGGGTAAGAAACTCGAGCGGCGATACGGTGCCACTGGCCTCCTTCACCACCGTGCGCGACATTTCCGGGCCCTATCGTGTGCCGCGCTACAATCTCTACGCGGCGGCCGAGCTTGATGGTACTCCCGCGCCTGGATACTCGCAGGGCCAGGCGATCCAGATCATGCAGAAGCTCGCCGCCGAGACGCTACCACCCGGCTTCAGCTACGAGTGGACCACGCTTGCCTACCAGCAGCTTCGCGCCGGCAACACGGCGGCGTTCGCCTTCGTCCTGGCGGTGGTGTTCGTCTTCCTGGTGCTGGCCGCACAGTACGAAAGCCTCACGCTGCCGCTGGCGGTCATCCTGATCGTGCCCATGTGCCTCATCGCCTCGATCACCGGCGTTATCCTGCGCGGGATGGACAACAACATCCTGACCCAGGTCGGGTTCATCGTGCTGATCGGGCTTGCCGCCAAGAACGCCATCCTGATCGTGGAGTTCGCCAGGCAGCTCGAAGACCAGGGCCGCGATCGCTGGGCCGCCGCCGCGGAGGCCGCCCGCCTTCGCCTGCGTCCGATCCTGATGACGTCGCTGGCCTTCATCTTCGGCGTGGTGCCGCTGGTGTGGGCGATCGGTGCCGGCGCCGAGCTGCGCCAGACGCTGGGCACCACCGTGTTCTCCGGCATGATCGGCGTCACCCTGTTCGGGTTGATCTTCACGCCGGTGTTCTACGTGCTCTGCCGCTGGATCGCGGAGCGCACGCGCCGCCGCGCACACGATACGGCAGCGACGCCGCAGCCCGCCGAATAGCCCGACCCGGCCACCCCGGACGTCTATCGGCGTACCCGCCGGCGGCACGCTCGTTGCCCGGACAGTTGCCCGCGTGACAAGCGGCTCCGGCGGATGGACAATCGCCTCACGCCTGTCCCCACGCGCGAGGTGACCCCGCATGGCCCGCCGCATTGTCGACATCTCGGTGCCCCTGCAGAGCGACATCGCATCCGATCCGCCTGGGCACGAGCCCAGGATCACCTACGTCGACCACAAGCAGAGCGCTGCCGCCGTATGCGCATTCTTTCCGGGGCTGACACCGGCCGACCTGCCGGATGGCGAGGGCTGGGCCATCGAGCGGATCGACATCTCGACCCACAACGGCACGCACCTCGATGCGCCCTATCATTTCGCCTCGACCATGGATGGCGGCAAGCCCGCATGGCGCATCGACCAGGTGCCGCTGGAGTGGTGCTTCCAGCCGGCCGTGAAGCTCGACTTCCGCCACTTTGCCGACGGCTACGTCGCCACGGCGGCAGACGTCGAAGCCGAGCTCAAACGGATCGACCACGAGCTCAAACCGCTGGAGATCGTCGTCGTCAACACGTCGGCGGGCCGGCGCTACGGCGAGCCCGACTACGTGCCGACGGGCTGCGGGATGGGCCGCGAGGCGACCCTCTACCTCACCTCGCGGGGCGTGAGGATTACCGGCACGGATGCGTGGTCATGGGATGCGCCGTTCGTCCACACGGCCAAGCGGTACGCGGAGACGAGGAACGCCAAGCTGATCTGGGAGGGACATCGCGCCGGGCGCGAGATCGGCTACTGCCATATCGAGAAGCTGCACAACCTCGAAGGGCTGCCGCCCGATGGGTTCATGATCGCCTGCTTCCCGGTGAAAATCAAAGCCGCATCCGCCGGCTGGACGCGCGCTGTCGCCATCCTCGAGGAGTGACGAGCCATGCCCGCGCAGAGAGAGGAGTTGCAGGCGCCATGACTGAATCCGCCGGCCCGCCGCGCATCCTCGTCACCGGCGCCGCCGGCTTCATCGGATTTCATCTGACGCGGCAGCTTCTCGCCAGCGGCGCGCATGTTCATGGCCTCGACAATCTCAACAGCTACTACGATGCCGGCCTCAAGCGGGCCCGCCTCGCCGAGATCGGTGCGCAAGACCGGTTCGCTTTCTCCGAGCTGGATGTCACCGACCACGCGAGCTTGCGCGCCTTGTGGGCCGGCTTCCGCCCCGACTACGTGGTTCATCTGGCGGCGCAAGCCGGCGTCCGCCACTCAATCGAGGCGCCGCGCAGCTACGTCGCCGCCAACCTTGACGGTTTCCTCGGCGTGCTGGAAGCCTGCCGCGCCCACCCCGTCCGGCATCTCATCTACGCCTCATCAAGCTCGGTCTATGGCGCCAACAGCAAGGTGCCCTTCCACGAGGATGATCCGGTGCGGGCGCCCGTCTCGCTCTACGGCGCCACCAAGCGCGCCAACGAGCTGATGGCGCAGACCTATGCCCACCTCTATGGCATCCCCTGCTCGGGCGTGCGGTTCTTCACGGTCTATGGCCCGTGGGGGCGCCCCGACATGGCCTACTACGCCTTCACCAAGGCGATCCTGGACGGGCGGCCGATCGACGTGTTCAACCACGGCCGGATGGAGCGGGACTTCACCTACGTCGACGACGTGACCGAGGCGCTGGTGCGCCTGATCGACCTGCCGCCTGCGGGCTCGGATCGGGACGCGATCTCGGATGCCCCCCATGTCATCTACAATGTCGGCAACCACACGCCGGTCACCCTGGAGCGCTTCATCGCCGCCATCGAAGGGGCGCTCGGCCGTGCCGCGCGCAAGAACTTCCTGCCGATGCAGCCGGGCGACGTACCGGCCACGTGGGCCGACGTCGAGCGGCTGTCGCAGGTTACCGGGTTCGCCCCGCGCACCACCATCGAGGATGGGATCGGCCGGTTCGTCGCCTGGTACCGAAGCCATCATGGCGTCGCGTGAGGCCCACGCCGTCCTCTGCCCGGCCTCAGGCGGCGTTCCCCAGCACACGCCCGGCCACGGCGTCGAGCTTCGCCAGCAGTGCTGGATCGCGTTGTCCGGGAGGCGTGATGATGGCGACGTCCAGCGCGCGGTCGGAGCCGATCGGGCACGGCGGATGCTCGCGGGGAAAGTCGCGCGCCAGGCGCTCGATCAGGCCGTGCGCCTTGTCGACGTTCTCGTGCAGCACTTTTATGACAGCCGCGACGTCGACGTGTGCGTGATCGTCGTGCCAGCAGTCGTAATCCGTCACCATCGCCACCGTCGCGTAACAGATCTCGGCCTCGCGCGCGAGCTTGGCTTCCGGCATGTTGGTCATGCCGATGACGTCGCAGCCCCAGCTCCGATAGAGGTTGCTTTCCGCGCGCGTCGAGAACTGCGGGCCCTCCATGACAAGGTAGGTGCCCCCGCGCGTATAGGCGATCTTCTGCGACTTGGCCGCGGCCTCCACGTAGTCGCCCAGCAGCGGGCTGACCGGATCGGCCATGGAGACGTGGGCCACGCACCCCGGCCCGAAGAAGCTTTTTTCACGCGCGAAGGTGCGGTCGATGAACTGGTCGACCAGCACGAAGTGGCCTGGAGGCAGCTTCTCCTTGAGGGACCCGCAGGCGGAGACGGAGATCAGATCCGTTACGCCGGCGCGCTTCAAGGCATCGATGTTGGCGCGGAAATCGATGGCCGACGGCGGCACCCTGTGTCCACGGCCGTGCCGGGGCAGAAAACGGATCGGCAGCCCGTCCAGCTCGGCGAACAGGATCTGGTCCGATGGCCGCCCCCAGGGCGATGCCACGTCCCGCCAGTGGACGTCCTTGAGCGCGGGTATGTCATAAAGGCCGCTGCCGCCGACAAAGCCAAGCACGGTCCTGGTCATTCGCGGAACTCTCCATCGTTGTGCGGCACAATGCGGGCCGGCGGAGAGGTAGGGTACGGCGGCCAGGCACACCAGCAAAACCTGCGTGCGCCGGGCCGTCTTGCGGCACCGCTGAAGCCTCGTCTCGACCAGCGCAGCTTGGATCGATTCTAACGCAAGAAATACCCGCGCCGCTCTGCATTGACGCCGTTGGGTGCACTGCAGTATCTGACCGTCAAGGGTGAGAGGGATGGCGTTGGACTTGGTGACGGGGGGCGCCGGCTTTGTCGGCAGCCATTTGGTCGATCGCCTGATTGCGGGCGGGCGGCGCGTGCGTGTGCTCGACAGCTTCGTGGTCGGCCGCCGCACGAACCTCGGCCAGCACGCCGGCAATCCCCATTGCGAGATCATCGAGGCGGACATTGCCGACAAGGCCGCGGTCGATGTCGCCTGCAGCGGCGTGGAGCGCATATTCCACCTGGCGGCGCGTGCCGACGTCGTCCCCTCGATCCAGGAGCCGGAAGCCTATTTCCGCGCCAATGTCGATGGCACATTTGCCGTCCTGGAGGCAGCGCGTGCGCACGCCGTGAAGGCGCTCGTCTACGTGGCCTCGTCCTCCTGCTATGGCATTCCTGCGGCCTATCCGACGCCGGAAACGGCACCGGCCGATCCCCGCTACCCGTATGCGCTCACCAAGTATCTCGGCGAGCAGATGGTCATGCATTGGGCACAGGTCTACCGTCTGCCCGCGGTCTCGGTGCGTTTCTTCAACGTGTACGGCCCGCGCGCGCGCACGAGCGGCACCTACGGCGCGGTGTTTGGCGTATTCCTGGCGCAATTGCTTGCTGGCAAGCCGCTGACGATCGTCGGCGACGGCGAGCAGACCCGCGATTTCACCTACGTCAGCGACGCTGTGGAAGCCCTGGTCGTTGCTGCAGAAAGCGGCAGGCGCGGCGAGATCTACAATGTCGGCAGCGGCCGGCCGGTGAGCGTCAACGAGCTCGTCCGCCTGCTCGGCTCACCTCCGGCCGTGCACGTGCCCAAGCGGCCGGCCGAGCCCGATTGCACGTGGGCGGACATCACCAAGATTCGCCGCGATCTACGCTGGGAGCCGAAGGTGAGCTTCGAGGAGGGGGTTGCGATCATGCGGGAAAACATGGACTACTGGCGCGATGCGCCGGTGTGGACGCAAGCCTCGATTGCCAGCGCCACCGCCGATTGGTTCAAGTTCTTGGGGCATTGATGTTTTGCAGTGTATTGGAGCGGGGGACTCCGTACCATGGAACCAAGCGTCATAAGGCTCGCGCGGCCCGCCCGGGCAGTCGCTAGTCCGCACGACAAGATTCGCACCATTGAAGAACTGGCCGCCATCACTCAGCGGCTGCGGCAAGCCGGCCGGACGGTCGTGCAGGCGCACGGCACGTTCGACCTGCTGCATCTCGGCCACGTCCGGCATCTGGAAGCCGCGAGCAAGCTCGGCGATGTGCTGATCGTCACCATCACCGCCGACCGCTTCGTCAACAAGGGGCCGGGCCGTCCCGTGTTCGGCGAGGTGCTGCGCGCAGAGATGCTCGCCAACCTTGCCAACGTCGACTGGGTGGGGATCAACCCGTCGTCCGATGCCGTCTCGGCCATCGAGCAGATCCGGCCCACCATCTACGTCAAGGGCCAGGACTATGTGAACCCGCAAGGCGACATCACGGGCAAGATCACCTACGAGCGGCTGGCAGTGGAAGCCCACGGCGGAGCCATCCGCTTCACCGACGAGGTGACCTTCAGCTCCACCGAGCTGATCAACCGCCACTTCAACGTCTATGAGCCCCACGTCCGCGAGCACTTGAGCACGCTGCGCAACGACGGCGGCCTGGAACGCATGGTCGGCCTCATCGACCGCATTCGCGACTACCGCGTGCTGCTCGTCGGCGATGCCATCATCGACGAGTACCATTACGTGCTGCCGATGGGTAAGCCGCCCAAGGAAAGCATCATCGCCGCGCGCTACCAGGATCGCGAGATTTTCGCTGGCGGCGTATTCGCGGCTGCCAACCATGTCGCCTCGTTCTGCCGCGAGGTCGACATCATCACCACACTCGGCAGCCTGGACAGCCACGAGGAGCTGATCCGCCAGAGCCTCAAGCCCAATGTCAACCTGCACGTGATCCGCCGGCCGGGAGCGCCCACCACGCTCAAGCGGCGGTTCATCGATCCCTCGCAGATGCGCAAGCTGTTCGAAGTCTACTTCATGGACGACGATCCGCTGCCGGCCCACCTGCAGGTTGAGCTGCAGGACGCGATCGCCCGTCATGCCGGCAAGGCCGAAGTGGTGATCGCCACGGACTTCGGGCACGGGCTGATCGGCGCCGGCGCTATCGACGCGCTGAACGCTCACGCGCGGTTCCTGGCGGTGAATACGCAGAGCAACAGCGCCAACATGGGCTACAACCTCATCACCCGGTACGGGAAGGCCGACTACGTCTGCATCGACGCCCCCGAGGCGCGGCTGGCGTTGGCCGATCGCGTGTCAGGCGCAGGCGACATCGCCCGCCACCTCTCGGAGGGACGGGTGGATTGCGCCCGGATCATCATCACGCAGGGCAAGCACGGCTGCGTCACGTACGAGCGCGGCGGCATCGTCCATACCATCCCCGCGGTCGCGCGCAACGTCGTCGACACGGTCGGCGCCGGCGACGCCTTTCTCGCCGTCACCTCGCCGCTCGTGGCGGCCGGCGGCGCCATGGAGGATGTGGGGTTCATCGGCAACGTCGTCGGCGCCCTCAAGGTGGAGATCGTCGGGCACCGCCAGTCGGTAGAGCGCACCGCCCTCATCAAGGGCATCACGTCGCTCTTGAAGTAGGAACTCGCCGCCGCCCGCAGGCCGGGCGGCCAGGCATCGCTACAGGGAAGGCCCGCCCGCACACCAGCGCGGTCCTGCCCGATGGTCACGGGGGTGAGCCCATGCGCTTCAAACGCGTCCTGGTGACGGGAGGGGCCGGGTATGTCGGCTCCAACCTGGTGCCGAAGCTTCTGGCCGCGGGCTACGAGGCGACCGTCCTCGACCTCTATATCTATGGCGCCGACATCTTCGCCGCGCATCGCGGAGGCGGGAAACTGCGCGAGGTGAAGGGCGATCTGCGCAACAAGGACGACGTGAAGCGGGCTCTTGCCGGCGTCGATGCCGTCATCCACCTGGCCTGCATCTCCAACGATCCCTCCTTCGATCTCAATCCCGAGCTCGGCAAGTCCATCAACTACGACTGCTTCCGGCCGCTGGTGAAGGCCAGCAAGGACGCGGGCGTCAAGCGCTTCATCTATGCCTCCTCCTCCTCCGTCTACGGCATCAAGGACGATCCCGACGTGACCGAGGAGATGGCGCTGAAGCCGCTCACCGACTACTCGAAGTACAAGGCGCTCTGCGAGGAGGACCTGGCGGCGGAGCGCGAGGCGGGCTTCACGACCGTGACGTTGCGTCCCGCCACCATTTGCGGCTACGCGCCGAGGCTGCGCCTCGACCTCACCGTCAATATTCTGACCAACCTGGCGGTGAACAACAATCGCATCACGGTGTTCGGCGGCGAGCAGCTACGCCCCAACCTGCACGTCGACGACATGACCGACCTGTACCTGCAGCTTCTCGAGGCGCCGGCCGAGCAGATCGACGGCAAGGTCTGGAACGCCGGCTACGACAATCTCAAGGTACGGGCCATCGCCGACATGGTCCGCGCCAAGGTCGGGCCGCAAGTCGAAATCGTCGTCACGCCCACCGACGACCACCGCTCCTATCACGTGTCCTCAGCGAAGATCCGCCGCGAGTTCGGCTACAAGCCGCGCCGCACCGTGGAAGATGCCATTGTCGGGCTGAAGGATGCCTTCATGGGCGGCAAGGTGCCCAACGCCATGACGGACGACCGGTACTACAACATCAAGCGCATGCAGGGGCTCAAGCTCACATGAACGACCTGGTCGTTGACGAACGTCCGGGTGTCCAGGCGCCCAGCAACGACCTCGTGGCGACGTCGAAGCGCGGTCCCGTGAAGGCCGTGCACGTCCTCCTCCCCCTCTGGGGGCATCGCTTCATCCAGCAGTTCCTGGAGTTCTCGCTCCCGACCCTGCTCGCCCCCGGCAACATCCCGGCGCTGGCGGCCGAGCTGCCCTGCCGCTTCGTGCTGATGACGAGGGCGGAGGACCTGCCTCTCATCCGCGAGCATCCCTCCTGGCGGCGGCTGGCACGAACCTGCGAGATCGAGTTTCAGCAGATCGACGACCTCGTCACCGACGGCAATCACACGGCGACGATCACGCTCGCCTTTGCCCGTGCGGTGCGCTCGGTCGGCGAGGCGATGCTGGACACATGCTTCATCTTCCTGGTGTCGGACTATATCGTCGCCGACGGCTCGCTGCGCAGCGTGCTGGCGCGCGTGCAGGACGGCGCCAGCGGCGTGCAGGCCGGAAATTTCCAGATCGTGGCCGAGGATGCCATTCCGCTGCTGCGCGCGCGCACGGATCGCGCCTCACCGGCGCTCTCGCTCTCCGCTCGCGAGCTGATGGGCTGGTCGCTGGATCACCTGCATCCGGCAACGACCGCCAACATCGTCAATTTCCAGCTTACCCACAACACGCACACCAATCGCCTGTTCTGGCGCGTGGACGAAAACACGCTGATCGGCCGCTTCTACCTCATGCACATGATCGGCATTCGCCCCGAGGTGACGGACTTCGTGACCGGCTCATCGTGCGACTACTCGTTCATCCCGGAGATGTGCCCGTCCGACAATGTCGCGATCCTGACGGACTCCGACGACTACTTCGTGGTGGAGATGCAGCCTCGCGCACACGAGGCCAAGCACCTGAAGTGGGGCGCGCTGGAGCCCGAGAAGCTCGCCCAGTCCCTGTCCGAGTGGACCACGGCGCGCCATCGCCGGAACGTCGGCAGCACGCTCGTCTATCATCGGGCCGACATCCCGCCGTCCCTGCCTGACGTGGTGCGGCAGGCCGACCAGTTCCTGGCCATCGTATCGCGCCATCTGTCGGGCACCCCGCAGCCCTTCCGCCATCATCCCTACTGGATCGGATCGATCGCCTCGCATCGCGCCGCCACCAGGCAGGCCATGAGCAGCGACGATTGGAACTTCATTCTTGGCGAGCGCCCGCCCAGCGGCGGGCTCGACGGATACCTGCATCGGCTTCGCCAGCGGCTGTTCGGGCAGCCTCCCGAAGTAACGGCGCTGCATCCCCGCTATCCCGACTACCAGGTCCTCATGGCGCAGATACGCCGAAGCCTGCCGGCGAACGGCAAGGTGCTGCTGGTGGCGGATCGGCCGATGGTCTTCGCGCCTTGGATCACCAGGCTGAACAGGGACATGTTCAGCCTCGAGACCGACCGACTGCTCGCCATGCCGGCGGAGCAGTTCCGGGCGATGACGGGCACCTTCGACCTGTGCGTGATGTTCCTCACGGAAGGCGAGCTCGAGCAGACCGACGGGTTGCTGCAGGCAGTGGCCGCCATCCTGGGCAAGGACGGGAAGCTGATCCTGACCGTGAGCAACAATCGCACGCGCGACATCCGCGACTTCAGCCCGAAGTTCGCCGCCCATGCGGGCCGCCTGCACAGGTTCGACTTCGCACTCGACGGGGTGTTGTACGTCCACGGCAGCCGGTCGAGATCGGCGATGCAGTCGGGCCTCGTCCAGCTCGCCGAGGCGGTTCGCCAGCGCTCGCCGCCGCACATCGCGGTTGCAGCCGCCAAGGCCGGCTTACTCGGCGCGCTCACTCTGCTCGGCAATCTGCGCGCGCGCCACGCCCACCCAGAGCCGCCTTCGCACGGCTATTGCTCGAGCGTGCTCGTCGCCATGCACCCGACGCTGCCGCCCGCAAAACGCACCATGCCGGACTTGCAACGATCTCCCCACCAGTCCCGCTGGGACAAGGAGTACCTTCGCATGCAGTCGAACGCGTACCATCACGCGGCCCACCGTTCGCTCGTTTTGCGCGACCAGATCGGCCTCGAGCAGCTGGGGCTGCGCACCAACCAGATCTGGCACGACGATCCGCAGGGCCTCGCCGCCGTGCTGGCGCGCTACCACTTCGTCGCCAAGCTCATCGCCGGCCGCCGGAACGTGGCCGAGGTCGGTTGCAGCGACGGTTTCGGCGCGCGCATCGTCCTGCAGGAGGTGGCAGGCATGACCCTCTACGGCCAGGACCCCATCGCCATCGAGGACATCCGCCGCCGCCAGAGCGCCGATTGGCCGATGGCGGCCGAGGTGTTCGATGCCCGTATCGCGCCTCTGCCTCGCTCGCACGATGCGATCTACAGCCTGGACGCCATCCAGCTTCTGTCACCCGAGGAGGAGAACGGCTTCATCGACAATCTGGCGGCGTCGCTTGCCAGCGACAACGATGTGCTGATCGTCGGCACACCCACCCCTGAGGCCGGCCTCAACCTGACGGCCGCTCCCGGCATGAAGATGGTTGCGCGGGGGCGCCACCTGGCCGGGGCAGAAGCAGGCGTGAGCACGGAACCGCGCGCGCATTCCGAAACGCGCGCCTCGATACAGGGAGCCAGGAGCTATGCGCGCACCGGCACCGAGCTCCGGCTCGCCATGGAGAAGCGGTTTCACGCCGTTTTCCTGTTCTCCATGATCGAGGAGAGCGTGCTGGCGGGCAGCCTCGCCAACGCGACCTACGTGCTGGCGCTGTGTTGCGGACGCCGGAAGCCGGCTCTCGATGCCCTCGCCTAGGACAGCGGCGCCCACCATGCGCATCGGCCTCGACTTCGACAACACCATCATCGCCTACGCCGACGTCTTCCTGTCCGCGGCGAAGGAACGGCGGTTGCTGGGGCCGGAGGTGGGCCGCGCGAGCAAGCAGGCGGTGCGCGACGCCATACGCCTGCTGCCGGAGGGGGAGATCACCTGGCAGCGCCTGCAGGGATACGTCTACGGAAGGGGCATCCGCGAGGCTACGATGTTCAGCGGGGTCGACAGCTTCCTGCGCCGCTGCCGCGCCGAAGGCCACGCGATGTTCATCGTCAGCCACAAGACGGAGTACGGCCACTACGATCCCGCACGCGTCAATCTGCGCGAGGCCGCCCTCGGCTGG
>DATFCC010000408.1:0-20419 GCA_035253505.1 Hyphomicrobiaceae bacterium | reverse complement strand
GGCGCGGCTCGGCATCGATCCGCGCTGAGATCTCACGGCCGCCCCGGCGACCTTTTCTCGCCCCATTGTTCTTCTAACCCTCGGGAAAGACGAGGGAAACAACCTGCGAACGTCACGCTCAAGCTGGTCCATCCTGGCCGCTGCTGCGCTTTGCCTGGCGGCCTGCAGCGCCGCGCGCCTGGACGCGGTGCCCTCTGGTGCCGGCATCGTCGCGTTCCTGCAAATTCCCAACGCCCGCTTCGACAGCGACGACAGCGAGGCGCTGAAGAACGAGATCTGGCAGTCGCTGACGCGTGAGTGGCCGCGGCTTTCCAATACGATGCTGGCGCTCTCCGGCGGGCAGGAGGACGGGGCGTTCGGCGCTGGCCTGCTGGTCGGATGGAGCGAGCACGGCGACCGTCCGCAGTTCAAGATCGTGACCGGAACCAGCACCGGTGCGCTGGCAGCACCCTTCGCCTTCCTGGGCTCGGAATACGACTGGGCGCTGCGCAAGATCTACACCGAGACCGGCGAGGGCGACGTCATCAAGTCTCAGCGCTTCCTGCTGTCGGCGATGAACAATGACTCGCTGATGGACAACTCTGCGCTGGCCAAGTCCATCGACAAGTATCTCGACGCCACCATCCTCGATCGCATCGCCGAGGAGTACGAAAAGGGCCGCCTGCTGCTCGTTTCGACCACCAACCTCGACACGGGCAAGCTGGTGATCTGGAACATCGGCGCCATCGCCGCCAGCGGCCATCCGCGGCGCCTCAACCTGGTGCGGAAGGTCCTGCTGGCATCGGCGGCGATCCCCGGCATCTTCCCGCCGGTGATGATCGACGTGCTGCTCGACCAGGCCAAGCACCAGGAGATGCATGTCGACGGTGGGACCGTCGCGCAGGTCTTCCTCTATCCGCCGTCCCTGCAGATCGGCGGCGTCCTGCGGCGCGAGGACAGCGAGCGCCCCGCTGCCTATGTGATCCGCAACGGGCGGGCGTCGCCCCCGCCGGCGAACGTCGAGCGCAAGACGCTGTCGATTGCAGGTCGCGCCGTTCAGACCATGATTGCCAGCAACGGCATCGGCGACATCTACCGCATCTATACGACGACGCGCCGCGACCGCGTGGCCTTCAACCTGGCGCTCATCGGCGACGACTTCAAGGTGCCCTACACCAAGCCCTTCGACCGCACCTACATGCGCAAGCTGTTCGAATATGGCTTCAGCAAGGGCATCGTCGGCAACCAGTGGCAGAAAGTGCCGCCGGGGTTCGCGCGCTAGCCCGCCCGTTGGCGGCGGTGTACCGGCCCCGCCCATCCGCTGTGCCGCCCGGCTTTCGAGCCTGCTATGCTGCACCCGGTCGGAGGCGCCGCCCGCGTCGGCAGCGGCACGCATCGCGGAGGCACGGGTCATGCAGGCCAAGGACGCGACGGTGGTCGTGATGGGGGCCGGCGACTACATCGGCGCCGCCATTGCCAAGCGCTTCGCCGCTGGCGGGTACACGGTCCTGGCCGCACGGCGCAACGGCGACAAGCTGATGCCCCTGGCGCGGGAAATCGAGGCGGCCGGCGGCCGATGCATCACCCGCTCCGTCGACGCGCGCAAGGAAGAGGAGGTCGCAGCCTTCATGCGCGACGCCGATGCACACGCCCCCCTCGAGGTCTGCATCTTCAACGTCGGCGCGAACGTCAATTTTCCCGTGCTGGAGACGACCGAGCGTGTGTTCCGCAAGGTGTGGGAGATGGCCTGCTACGCCGGCTTCCTCACCGGGCGGGAGGCTGCCAGACAGATGCTTCCCCGCGAGCGCGGCTCGATCTTCTTTACCGGCGCCACCGCCAGCGTGCGCGGCGGAGCCGGCTTCGCCGCCTTCGCCAGCGCCAAGGCCGGGCTGCGCTCGGTGGCCCAGAGCATGGCGCGCGAGCTTGGGCCGCGGAACATCCATGTCGCCCATCTTGTGATCGACGCCGGCGTGGACACGAAATGGGTGCGGGAACGCCGCGCGGCGCGCCTCGGTGCGGCGGCGGTCGACCCTCAACCAGGCGAGCTGATGCAGCCGGCCTCCATTGCCGATGTCTACTGGCAGCTGCACCACCAGACGAGGGACGCATGGACCTTCGAGCTGGACCTGCGCCCCTACGGCGAGCGCTGGTGAGGCCCCCTGGGCTTCCCGGAGGGGCTTCCAAGCCGGCGGAGGGCGGTCCAGGCATCTGGACGACGGCGCGCACTTGGAAATGGGAGCGGGATGGTCTACATGTGCCGGCGCACGGCGCTATTCCAACGGTGCCTCCTTGGGACAGTGCGCCGCATCACCCGGCATTTGGGGGATAGTTTAACGGTAGAACAGCGGACTCTGACTCCGCTAGTCATGGTTCGAATCCATGTCCCCCAGCCACTGAACCCATCCATTTGCCGGCTCTCGGTGCGAGAGCCGGTTGGCCAGTCGTAAGCCTCGTTCTCCTTTCCATCGTTCGTGCTGCATCGCCAGCGCTCCTCAGGTGCTCCGACTGCGCGCAGGGGTCTCGTGCGCGACGGCTTGATTGGAATTGCATGCCTCGGGATCGAGCTTCGCGCCGGCGTGGGCGAGATGCTCGACGGCGGCCTGGCCTCTACTCCGGCTAGGGGCGATCAGGACGCGGCAAGCCGCGCTGCCCGCGGTACGCGAAGCCACCGGCACATTCCGGCTATGCTGTCCGCGATATTTGCTCTTCGATCGGAATGGCAGATATTGCGCTGCCCTCGAGCACGGGCAATCCCGCATGCAGAGCAGGTGGCGGCATTTCGCTCGCAGAGCCCTGACACACTGCGGCGTCCCGGCCCGACCAACGCAGGAGACGCGCGTGAGCAATGGACGCGAGCAGCTGCTGGAGTGGATCGATCGCGACCGCGATGAGCTCGTAAGCTTCCTGCAGACCTTCGTGCGCCACAAGAGTCCCAATCCGCCGGGAGACACCCGCGAAGCGGCACGGTTCATAACCGGGCAACTGGATGCGCGTGGCCTGCCTTACCGCATCATCTCGCCGCATCCCGAGATGCCCAACATCGTCGGCAGCTTCGACGGCGCTAAGCCTGGGCGGCATCTCGTGCTCAACGGCCACATCGACGTCTTTCCCGTCGCCGACGACGGCGCGGGTTGGACCAGGGACCCGTGGGGCGGTGAGATCGTCGATGGAAAGATCTACGGCCGCGGCGTGGCCGACATGAAGGCCGGCACGACCGCCTCGATTTTCACTTATGCCTATTTGCATCGGCTCAAGGATCGCCTCAAAGGCAAGTTGACGCTCACCGCCGTCTCCGACGAGGAGACTTTCGGCCCGTATGGCGCGCGGTACCTCATGGAGCACCATCCGGAGGTTCACGGCGACGCCCTGCTCAACGGCGAGCCGTCGAGCCCCTTCAGCGTCCGCTTCGGCGAGAAGGGTCCCTTGTGGCTGGAGATCACCGTCAGCACTCCGGGCGCGCATGGCGCCTATACGCACGCCACCAAGAGCGCGACCAAGACGGCGATGGCGATCGCCGCCGAACTGGAGAAGCTCGGCGAGATCAGGCCGCAGCTTTCCGATAACGTGCAGGCGGCCATCGACGCCGGGCGCGCCACCATGGATCGCGCCATGGGCCCGGGCGCCGGCGGCATCGTCGACAAGGTGACCCTCAACATCGGCACCATCAGAGGGGGCGTGAAGGTCAACATGGTGCCCTCGAGCGCCACCTTCGAGGCCGACGTCCGGTTGCCGCTGGGCGTGACGCGCGAGCAGGTGCTTGCGGAAGTGCACAAGATCATCAAGGCGTTCCCCGAGGCCACCGTGCGGGAGGCCAACTGCAGCCTCCCGTCGTGGGTGGACCCCGACTGCGAGATCATCCGCATCGTCCAGAGGAACGTCGAGCAGTTGCGCGGCTTCAAACCGCAACCGATCGTCAGCCTCGGCGGCACCGATGCCCGGCTCTGGCGCTATCGCAATATCCAGGCCTGCGTCTACGGCCCGTTCCCCAACGGGATGGGCTCCTTCGATGAACACGTGGACATCGAGGACTTTCTGCACATCGTGCGGACGCACGTCCTGTCCGCCTACGACTTTCTCACCGCTTGAGCGGCCGGAAGCCGGCGGATCGGAAGGCCCAGCACGATCATGCGCCGCGGATTCAGGGGGCATTCCCTGCACCCGAGTCGAGCTCGGGAATGGGGCCTGGATACTGCGGCAGGTGATCGGTGCGCGGCGTCCAGGTGCCGGATGCGATCAGGTCGTCGATATGCACGGCAATCTCGCGCAGGGTCGCAAACCACACGCCACCCTTTTCCGCCATGTACTCCATGAGGTCGGCAACCGCCTCGAAGCGCGCGAGCCGCCCGCTCACGAATGGATGCCAGACCGATACCCACATGCCGCCGTATTTCCAGGTTGCATCGAACTCGGCGCGAAACACGTCCATCGCGTGGCTGGGAGCCTTGATCGGCATCCTGTAGTCGAACTCTCGGCTGAACATGTAGTGCCCCCAGTCATCGAGGGCATAGTGGCTGGGCATCTCCAGCAGCGACGCCTTGCCGTTGGTCAATCGGTAGGGAATGTCGTCGCCCATCAGCGATGCGTCGTAGGCAAAGCCCTCCTCCAGCAGCAGGTCGAGCGTGTTCTGGGAGAACTTGTAAGCCGGTGCCCGGTAGCCGACCGGCCGTGAGCCGGTGAAGCGTTCGATCACCTCGATGCTGCGCCTGAACCAGTAGGCTTCCTTTTCGCGGGTGAGCTCATTGGGATGCTCGTGCAGGTAGCCGTGGTGGGCGATCTCATGCCCGTCGGCCAGAGCGGCCTCGACGGCTGCGGGATAGCGCTCGATGCACCAGGCGGGAATGAAGAACGTCTGCTTCACCCCCATCTCGCGGTAGAACGCGACGATGCGCGGCATGGCAACACGAGGGCCATACTGCAGTTGCGACATCGCCATGACGAGGTTGTTGGCGTTCTTGTGGTGCGCGAGGTGCAGGATGCTGTCGGCATCCATGTCGAACGTGAAGGCGACGGCGCACCGGGCGCCGTTGGGCCACGGCGGCGGATTGGCAATGAGCTTGCGATTGACAGGCATCCGATCACCCCCGGGGGCAGGGTCTCAGCCAGAGGCCTTCCTCTTGCGCATGGACAGGCCGGCGATGAAGTACATTATCGTATAGACGACAACCCGGTACATCACGGCCGAGCCGGGCGGAATGCAGATGAACGAGAAGGCGTTGCATCCGAGCTTTCCCGTCTCGTGCGCCAGGCGGATGACCTCGTAGTCGGTCAGCCCGATGGGCTCGGCGAGCTCGCCCAGGATGTCGCCCGGCGCCGGCCCGGCACCGCCCATGACATCGAGGTCGAAGTGCGCATAGACCGCCTGCGTACCCTCGAACGCCTTCGGCAGAAGCTTCACCGTGCCTTCGATGCCGAGCTCGGTGCGCATCCTCCACGATGACACGAACTGCGCGCCGGCGGCCAGGTAGGGCCGCACGATCTCGGGGAATTCCAGCATGCCGCGCTCGCCGATCTCCACGAGGTTGCGCGGATGGAAGTTCTTCAGGTCCCGATAGACGGAATCCTTCCAATTGCCGGCACCGGCGATGCGCGAGTCCATCGTGGCGCGATCGATCTTCTGGGCATCCCAATGCGTGTCCAGGCTCACCATGCCGACCGCGCCTCGGGTGCGTTCGGATAGCGGCTTGGCGATCGCATATGATCCGCACGGCGAGTTCTGGCCGATGACGATGGGCACGCCCCCGGCGTCGAGCACGTCGTTGACCTTGGCTTCCACCGCCGCCTGGGCTTCCAGGATCAGGTCGACCGTGCCCTCGCGGTTGGCGCGCTCGGGAATGGCGGCGTCGCCGTAGTCCACGACCCGCATGTTCTCGAACACGTCGAGATCGAAATCCTGGATGTACCCCGAGCGATAGCGAACGGACTGCTGGCGCACGCGCTTCGGCGCAGCAAGCCAGTCGCTTTTGTCGACGCCGCTGTACTGCGTGCCCCAGCCGGCGGCGTAGGGAGCGCCGATGATGACGACATCGGCGCCCTCCAGGTCGGCCCGGGAGATCGCATGGGGAGTGCCGAAGAACGTCGGCGTGTCCTCGGCGAGCCGGGGAAAGGTCTTGCCCGAGACAAAGGACGAGGAGCGTACCTTCTCCCAATCGGGGTAGCCGTGACCGGACATGCGCGTCTTCTCCTGGGCTGACGCGCCAGGACGGGAAAGCCGGCGCGCGGTTTGCGGGACGTGGGCGGGTCGGAGCGATGGAAACCGTCGATGCCGGATCATACACGCCCGTTATGCGACTGGCAGAGCGCATTTGTCTTGCGTGGATTGCTGCGCCGGACGGGCGATCGGCACGCGCCAACAGCTCGACGCCATCACCCTTTGGTAGAACCATCGCGGTGCACAAAACATGGGCGCAACGATCGATGCCTGGGCGATTGCATGGCAGCCGCCCTCGCCTTCACAGCATTGCTTGACAGCGCGGCGTCGGCATCACAGAAATTTATGATCCACTTCCCTTTAGAGGCGCCGAGCCCATGTACACGTCGCGCGGAAAAGATGCCGTCGTCGATCCCGATGGCTATGGAGAGCCCAGCCCGGAGCTTGCTGCGTCTCGCAGGCAGGTACTCGCGTTCCTGGGCGCCTTCGGATTGACGGCGCCGACCGCGTCATTGATCGCGGCCATCGATGCCGGCATCTCGAGGGCCTCGGCGCAGGCAGCGGCCGGCCAGCCTGTGCCGCGCCTCTCGGTCTATACGCCGAACTGGCCCGACATGGTGGAGCTGTGGCGGCAGTTGTCGCGCGATTGGGCTCCCCTCGGCATCGACCTGGACGTGCAGCAGGGCACGCTCGACACGTTCGTGTCCCAGATCGTCGCCGAGCAGAAGCTGCCCCATCTCGGCTCCATGTCGTGGGGCGGCGCGCCCGACCGGCTCGATCCGGACTACTTCATCTCCGAGATGTTTCATTCGCGCCGCGCCATCAAGGGCGGGCTCAACTTCGGCCTGTACAAGAGCGAGACCTTCGACAAGGCAGCCGACGCCCAGCGTCAGGCGATGGACCCCGCGGAGCGCCAGAAGCTCGTGCGCCAGGCGCAGGAGTTGATGGTCGAGGACTCGCCATCGCTGATCCTCTACCACCGCGACATCATTCACGCCTACAACAAGAAGCGCTTCAAGGGCGTGAAGCCGATCCTCGGCAACGGCATCGGCTTCCCCTACATGCCGCTCGCCTACATGGACATCGAGGCCCTGATCCCGCGCAAGGTCCTGCGGTTGACCAGCATCTACGACATCGCGTCCCTCAATCCGTTCCAGACGCCGGAAATCTACAACTCCACCACGCTGCGCCTGATCTACGCGACATTCGTCACGCGTGACGAGAAGGCCGAGGTGATGCCCTGGGCGCTGCACTCATGGAACGTCGTCGACAAGACGACGGTCGACATCGTCCTGCGTCCCAACACCAAGTTCCACGACGGCAAGCCGGCAACGGTCGAGGACGTGAAGTTCACGTTCGACTTCATCCTCAAGCACAAGTTCCCGGCGATGGGGCGCATTACCGATGCGGTCGAAAGCGCCGAGATCTCGGGCGACAACACGGTGCGCCTCAAGCTGAAGCAGCCGTCCGCGCCGTTTGTGGCGAATGTGCTGGGCTATGCTTTCCTCGCACCGAAGCACATCTGGGAGAATACGCCCGCCAACCTCGCGACACCGGCCGATTGGCCCAACGACAAGCCCGTGGGCAGCGGCCCGTGGAAGCTCGTGGAATGGCGCAAGGGCGAGTACATCCAGTTCGCGGCGAACAAGGACTTCTACATGCCGCCCAAGCTCGACGGCTTCATCGCGGCCGTCGTCCCGCAGATGGAGAGCATGGTCGGCATGCTCGAGCGCGGAGATTCCGACATGCTGGCCTGGAACCTGGACATGACGCTGGGCGCCCGCATCAGCCAGAACCCCGACCTGGAAGTCGTGCGCACGCCTACCCACGGCCAGCACGAGGTGCGTCTCAACCTGACGATGCCCCCCTGCAACAACCGCGCCTTCCGTCACGCCCTGCAGCACGCCACGGACCGAAAGAAGATCCTCGACATCATCTTCTCCGGTGCGGGCGTCGTCTCCCGCGGCGCGCCGATCACGCCGGCGCTCGAGGCCTGGACCAGCCCGAACATCAAGGGTTTCGAGCCCAGCATCGACAAGGCAAAGGCCGTTCTGAGCAGCGCCGGCTTCACGTGGAACGCCCAGGGCAAGCTGGTGATGCCGAGCTGACGCCAGCGCGCCAACGCGGAAGAGTCCACGGATGGGATTTCTGAGCTACGCGGGACGTCGGGCCGCTCACACGGCCGTGACGCTCATCCTGCTGCTCGTCTTCATGTTCGTGCTCTTCCGGCTCATCCCTGGCGACCCCACCACCCTGCTGCTCGGCACCGGCGAGCTCACCCTGGAGGCCCAGCAACGGCTGCGGGCGCAATGGGGCCTCGACCAGTCGATGCTGGAGCAGTTCGTTGCCTACTGCCGCAACCTTCTCAGCGGCGAGCTCGGCCTCTCCTTCTACTACCGGCGCCCGGTCACGGAAGTCATTGCGCCGATGCTGGTGAACACGCTGATCCTGATGGTGCCGGTGGTGGTGTTTGCCATCGGCGCCGGCATTGCCATCGGCACCTGGCTCGGCTGGCGCCGCGGCGAGCGTGTCGAGGAGCTGGGTGCCGTGCTGGTCCTGATCCCGCGCGCGCTGCCGGTGTTCTGGACCGGCATCGTCTTCCTGTCGCTCTTTGCCTACAAGCTGCAGTGGTTCCCGATCGGCGGCATCCGCGAGGCCTTCTTCTATCCTGAGGCCTGGTACCAGTTTCTCCCCTACTACGACGTGCTTCGCCATCTCGTTCTGCCGATCGCCACGGGCGTTCTCGCCTCCATGGCCGACCCGCTAATGATCATGCGCACGTCCCTGATCGAGGTGCGCGACGAGGAGTTCATGGTGCTTGCCCGGGCGCGCGGCCTGACGACGCGCAGCTTGCAGCGCCTGGCGCGGCGGTCCGCTTTCCTGCCGGTGCTGACCTACAGTGCCATCATGGTCGGGTTCGCCTTCGGCGGCCAGGTCCTGCTCGAGGTGGTGTTCACCTGGCCCGGGATGGGCCGGCTCATGGTCAACAGCGTCACGCAGCGTGACTATCCGGTCGCCCAGGCCGCCTTCTTCCTGATGGCCGCCGTGGTGGTCATGCTCAACCTGCTGGTCGACCTGCTCTACGGCTGGCTCGATCCGAGGATCCGTCATGAGTGACGCGTCCTCAACGCTGCCTCGCACTTCTTCGTTCGACCTGCGCATCCGTGCGCAGGCCAGGCGGGCGTACGATTTCATCAGAATCGCGTTCGAGAGCTGGTCGGGCGCCTTCGGGATGATGGTCCTCTTCCTGATCGTCGTGGTCGCCGTCATCAGCCCGTGGATCGTCCCCTACGACCCGATCGCCAACCATTTCGATGCCGCCGGCCAGCTCAAGCGACTGGAGCCTCCCTCGACGACGCACTGGCTCGGAACCACCTACTACGGCCTCGACGTCCTCTCGCAGATGATCGACGGCACGCGTATCGTGCTCGTCGTCGGCATCACGTGCGCCTTCTTCATCGCCATCATCGGCACCAACGTCGGCCTGATCGCCGGCTACTACGGCGGCCGCATCGATGCCGCCCTGATGCGCATCACGGGCCTCGCCTTCGGCATTCCCTTCATCCCCTTCGCGGTGGTGCTGGTGGCGCTACTGGGCCCGTCGCTGTGGAACATGATCCTGACCATCTCGCTGCTGATGTGGCGCACGACGGCGCGGGTAATCCGTTCGCAGGTGTTGTCGCTGCGGGAGCGCGGCTTCGTCAAAGCGGCCAAGATCGCCGGCGCTTCGGACTTGCGCATCATCTACGTGCACATCTTCCCCAATGTGCTGCCGATGACGCTTCTCTATGTCGCCTTCGACATCGCCTGGGCGGTGCTGGCGGAAGCGTCGATCAGCTTCCTCGGCTTCGGTGATCCCAACCAGGTGAGCTGGGGCCAGATGCTGTACCTGGCCTATGTGTCGGGCTCCATCCGCCAGGCCTGGTGGTGGACGATCCCGCCGGGGCTTGGGCTGTCCCTGTTCGTCATCTCCGTCTTTCTCGTCGGGCGCCAGTACGAGAAGCTCGCCAGCCCGAGGCTTCGCTGATCCATGGCCCTGCTCGAACTCGACGACGTGTCGATTGTCTATCGGACGAGGGAAGCCTCGGTGTTCGCCGTCAACGGCATCTCGCTCTCACTCGAGGCGGGTAGCGCTCTGGGCCTCGTGGGGGAGTCGGGATGCGGCAAGAGCACGCTGGCGCTCGCCACCCTTGGCCTGCTCCCGCGCCTGGCAGACGTCTCCCACGGCACCATCCGGTTCGACGGACATACGGTGAGCACGATGACCGACGCGGACCTGCGCGCCCTGCGCTGGCGCCGCATGGCCTACGTGCCGCAGAGCGCGCTTGCTTCGCTGGTTCCCGTGCATTCGATCCGACGCCAGTTCCGCGATACGGCCGCCGCCCACGGCATGCGCGGCGCCGAAGCCGACAAATGCGCCCTCGAGCTGCTCCGCCGCGTGGAGCTCGATCCCGTCGTGCTCGACCGCTTTCCCCACGAGATGTCGGGCGGCATGCGCCAGCGGGCCATCATCGCCCTGGCCTTGCTTTTCCGGCCTCCGCTGCTGGTCGCGGACGAGCCCACGACCGGGGTCGACGTGATCGTGCAGCGCCAGATCGTCAATCTCCTGGTGGATCTGCGCCGCAACGAGGGCCTCTCCCTGCTCTTCATCAGCCACGACATCGGGGTCGTGGCAGAGCTGTGCGATCGCGTCGCGGTGCTCTACGCGGGCGAGGTGATGGAAGAGGGGCCGACCGCCGAGGTGCTGGCCAGCCCGTCGCATCCCTACACCATGGGGCTCGCGCAGTCGTTTCCCGACATCAGGACACCCGATCGCCCGCTCGTCAGCATTGCCGGCCACCCGCCCCGGCTGACAGAGAGGCCGAAGGGCTGCCCGTTCGTCTCCCGCTGTCCGTTCGCGCGCGATGTCTGCCGGACGGACAAGCCGGCGCGGACCTCGGTTGCCGCCGGCCGATCGGTCGCGTGCCACTTTGCCGACGAGGCGCCGCGGATGCGGGAGACCGCGATGCGGGCTGGCGTCTGGGACACGGGGGTCGCCGCATGAACGGTGAGACCCCGATCGTTTCATTTCGCGATGTGCACAAGCACTTCGCGCCCCATGCTGCCATGTTCGGCAAGGCGCTGGTGAGGGCCGTCGATGGCGTGACGTTCGACGTGGGCGCCGGCCGGGTGCTCGGCATCGCCGGCGAGAGCGGGAGCGGCAAGAGCACGCTCGCCAATCTACTCGTCGGCCTGGAGCGCGCCACCGCGGGCGCGATCGAGGTCAACGGCCATGTCATGAAGGCAAAGCCCGATCGCGGCCTCCGGCGCGCGGTGCAGATGGTATTCCAGGACCCCTTCGCCTCGCTCAATCCGCGGTTCACGGTCGGCCGCAGCGTCGAGGAGCCGCTGCTGATCCACGGCGTCGGCACGCCCGCGCAACGCCGCGATGCGGCGATCGCGGCCCTGGAGAAGGCGGAGCTGCGGCCGGGGCGAACATTCGTGTCGCGCTATCCGCATGAGCTGTCGGGCGGTCAGCGGCAACGCGTGGCCATCGCCCGCGCCGTGGTGCTCGAGCCCAAGCTGCTGGTGGCGGACGAGCCGGTCTCCATGCTGGACGTCTCGGTGCGCGCGGGCATCCTGAGGCTGCTGAAGCGGCTGGTGACAGGGCAGCAGATGGCGATGGTATTCATCACGCACGATCTCTCGATCGTCGCCCACATCTGCGATGAGCTGGCCATCATGTACCGCGGGCGTATCGTCGAGCGCGGCCCGGTCCGCGACGTGCTGCGTGCGCCGGCGCATCCCTACACGCGCGCGCTGATCGACGCCGTTCCGATCCCGGACCCGGGCGCCGAGCCGCGGCAGCTGCCGGCCAAGTTGATGTCGGGCTCCGGGCTCTCGCCTTCGGACAAGGGCTGCCGCTTCGCCCCGCGTTGCGTATATGCCGTCGCCTCTTGCGCGGCCGGGGATCCGCCGAGCGTGAATGTCGGGCCTGCCCATGTCGCGGCCTGTATACGGGCGAACGAATTGCAGGGGACGGCGGCATGACGGCGCTCGCGGCAGAACGCAAACAGCTCCTGGGCTGGATCGACGCCGAGAAGGATGAGCTCGTTTCGTTCCTGGCGCGTTTCGTGCGCGCAGCCAGTCCCAACCCGCCAGGCGATACGCGCGTTGCGGCTGGGCTGCTCGCGGATTGGCTTGCCGAGGCCGGCCTTCCCGCGCGCACCATCGCGCCACGGCCCGAGATGCCGAACCTTGTCGCGTCTTTCGAGGGGCGCCGGCCCGGGCGGCATCTCGTCCTGAACGGCCACATCGACGTCTATCCCTGCGATGATGGCGACCGGTGGGCGCGCGATCCGTGGGGCGGCGAGATTGCAGATGGCCGCATCTGGGGCCGCGGTGTTTCCGACATGAAGAACGGCACCGTGGCGCTGCTCTTCGCCTTCGGCTGGCTCAACCGACTCCGGAAACGGCTGCCCGGGCGCGTCACCTTCACGGCCGTGTCCGACGAGGAGACCGGCGGCACCTGGGGCGCCAAGTACCTCGTGGACAACCATCCCGAGGTGCTGGGCGACTGCGTGCTCAACGCCGAGCCCGGCGCGCCCACGACCATTCGCTTCGGCGAGAAGGGCATCCTGCGCGTGGCGATCATCGTCGAGACCGCCGGGTGCCATGGCGCTTACACGCACAAGAGCCCGAGCGCCACGCGCATCGCCGCCCGCATCGCCGGCGAGCTCGGCGCCGTCGACGAGCTCAGTGTCTCCATGGATCCAGCCGTCGAGCGCGCGCTCGACGAGGCGGCCGAGGAGATCGACCGCGTCCACGTCACGGGCGCTGCCGCCGTGATCAAGCGCTTCACGATGAACCTCGGCGTCGTGCGCGGCGGCGTTAAGATGAACATGCTGCCCGGAAAGTGCCGGCTCGAGTGCGACGTGCGCATACCCGTCGGCGAGGCGGTTGAGCGGGCCATGTCTTGCATCCGCGAGATCGCAGCGCGCCACCCGCACGCCCGCGTCGAGGTGATGGGCCTCACGGAGCCGAACTGGTCGGACCCGGCGCACCCGATGGTCGGGCATTTGCGGGAGGCGTGCGTTGCCGTGCGCGGCGTGCGGCCCTTCGCGATCACCTCCCTCGGCGCCAGCGATACGCGGCTGTGGCGCATGAAGGGCATTCCGGCATTCACCTATGGCACGACAGCGAACAATGTCGCGATGCCGGACGAGCACACCGACATCGAGGAATGGATCGGCGTGGTCAAGACCCTGACGCTCGCCGCTCATGCCTACCTGCACACGGAGGCCGTGTCTTGACCGACCTGCGGCGCAGGCTCCTCGCCATGATCGACACCGATCGCGGGGCGCTCGTCGATCTGCTGTCCCGCTTCGTGCGCGCGCGTTCACCCAACCCGCCCGGCGATACGCGCGATGCCGCCTCGGTTCTGCGCGACTGGCTGGACGCCCGCGGAGCGCCCTATCGCGTGGTCGCGCTCGACGCGTCGATGCCCAACCTGCTCGGCAGCTTCGAGGGGACGCGTGCCGGGCCTCATCTCGTGCTCAACGGGCACATCGACACCTTTCCCGCCGTCGCCGCCGATCGCTGGACCGGCGATCCGTTCAGCGGTCGCATCGCTGACGGCAAGGTCTGGGGCACCGGCTGCAGCGACATGAAGCAGGGCACGGCGTCCCTGGTCGCCGTCTACTGCTGGCTGCACGCGCTCAGGGCGGAGTTGGGAGGCCGGCTCACCCTGACCGCGGTCTCCGACGAGGAGACCTTCGGGCCGAATGGTGCGCGCCATCTCATCGAGCGTCACCCGGGCGAGGTGCTCGGGGATTGCCTGCTGAATGCGGAGCCCGGCGCCCCGACCACCGTGCGATTCGCCGAGAAATCGCCGCTGTGGATCGGCATCGACATCGAGACGATCGGGGCACACGGCGCCTATCCGCACAAGAGCCCGTCCGCAACCCGCATTGCTGCGGCCCTCATCGAGGATCTGGCCGCGGTTGAGCAGACCGACGTGCCTCTGCCCGCCGCCGTTGCGCGCGCCATTGCCGATGGCGCAAGGGAGATCGACCGCATCCACCTCGCCGGCGCGGCCGCCAACATGGGGCGCGTCACCCTCAATATCGGCACCTGGAACGGCGGCTCGCTCGTCAACATGCTACCGGGCCGCTGCACCGTCGAGGCGGATATCCGTCTGCCTTGGGGACTGCCGTCTAGCTCGATGATCGAGAAGGTTGGTGAGATCGTCCGCCGCCACCCACCGGCTCGCATGCGCGTCATCTCGAGCCAGGAGCCGCAATGGTCCGATCCCGCGCACGTCATGGTGGACCTGATCCGTCGTAACGCGCGTGAGGTTGCGGGGCTCGACGTGCGGCCGATCCCGAGCCTCGCCGGTACTGACGCGCGGCTGTGGCGGCAGCGGGGCATTCCGGCATTCACCTACGGCACGAGCGCCACCAACGTCGCCATGCCCGACGAGCACACCGACATCGAGGAGTGGATCGGCGTTGTGAAGACCCACGCCTTGTCCGCGCTCGGCTATCTGACGGGAGATGCAAGCAAGTGACGAGCCTTGCCGACACGCTTCTTGCCGCGATCGACGATCGCCGGGAAGACCTCATCGCCTTCCTGCAAGGCTTCGTGCGAACCCCCACCGCCAACCCGCCTGGCGAGACGCGACAGGGCGCGGCCTACCTGGAGGCATTCCTGAAATCGCGCGATCTCACCTACAAGGTGATCGCGCCCATGCCGCACATGCCGAACCTGCTGGCGGCCTTCGACACCGGACGCCCAGGCCGGCATCTCGTGCTCAATGGTCATATCGACGTGTTCCCGCCCGGGCGCGACGAGATGTGGCGGCATGGCGGGCCGTGGAGCGGGGCCATGGACAACGGCCGCCTCTACGGGCGGGGCACGGCCGATATGAAATGCGGCACCATCGCCAGCTTTGCCACCTATGCGCTCCTCCATGAGCATCGCGACCGGCTGGCAGGCCGGCTCACCCTGACGGCCGTGTCGGACGAGGAGACGGGTGGCAAGTGGGGCACCGGCTACCTTTTCAAGCACCATCGCGATGAGGTCGCGGGCGATTGCTGCCTCAACGGCGAGCCCTCCTCCGCCCACACGGTGCGCTACGGCGAGAAGACACCGCACTGGCTCATCTTCACCGTCAAGACGCGCGGAGCCCACGGCGCCTACGTGCACATGAGCGCCAGCGCCAACAAGATCGCGACACGGCTGATGGCGGCGCTGGAAAGCCTAACGCAAATCCAACCGGAGATGCCGGCAGCCGTCGCGCGCAATCTCGCTGATCCTGCCGTACGCAAGGCGCTCGATGACGGTCTCGGCAAGGGCGCCGCCGACCTCGTGCCGAAGGTCTCGCTCAACATCGGCATGATCGACGGCGGCCTCAAGACCAACATGATTCCGAGCGCATGCCGGCTCGAGGCCGACATCCGCCTTCCGGTCGGTGTGAGCAAGGAGCGGATCCGCGAGGCGGTGGCGCGAATCCTCGAGGATTTTCCCGAAGTCTCTGTCGAGGAAGCATCGCATCCCCAAGACGAGGCGAACTGGTGCGATCCCGAGGGAGCGATGCTGCGCATCATCCAGGATGCTGCGGACAGGGTCACCGGCCTTCGCCCGGTGCCGGTGATCACGCTTGCCGCCACGGACGCGAGGTTCTGGCGGCTCTCCGGTGTGCCCGCCTACATCTACGGCTGTTCCCCCGACCTGATGGGGACCTATGACGAGTCGGTCGGCATCGAGGAGTTCCTCAACGTGGTGCGCGTGCACGCCCTGTCGGCTGCCGCCTATCTCGCACCGGAAGGGAAGTGACGATCATGAGTTCGCTGGAGCAGGAGCTGCTTGCACGCCTGGATGCGGATCGCGGGCGCTCGATCGAGTTCCTGCGCAACCTGCTGCGCATCCCGTCGCCCAACCCGCCGGGCGATACGCGGGCAGCGGCTGCATTCCTCCAGAGCGCCCTGCGCGAGGCAGGCCTCGAAAGCGAAATGTTCTCTCCGCACCCGGAGATGCCGAACATCGTGTCGCGCTTCACAGGCGGCCATCCCGGCCGCCACCTTGTCCTCAATGGGCACATCGATGTATTCCCGGTCGCCGAGGACGAGTGGAGCAAGGATCCGTGGGGTGGCGAAATCGCCGACGGCCGCATCTACGGCCGCGGAGCTTGCGACATGAAGTGCGGGCTCGCCAGCATCACGCTGACCTACCTGCACCTGCATGCCGTGCGCGATCGCCTCAAGGGCCGGCTGACCTACACGGCCGTATCCGACGAGGAAACGTTTGGACCCTGGGGCGCCCGCTGGATGTTCGAAAACCGCCGCGACCTCATGATGGGCGACTGCCTGCTCTCGGGCGAGCCGTCGAGCCCGCTGTGCGTCCGCTTCGGCGAGAAGTCGCCGATCTGGATCGCCATCACCATCCGCACGCCGGGCGGGCACGGCGCCTATACGCATACCAGCGCGAGCGCGACCAAGATCGCCGGCGCCATCGTCGCGGCGCTCGAGGAGGTGACGGAAGTTCCGGTGCGCGCACCGGACAACCTGGTGGCGATGTTCCGCGACCCCGGTATCGCGGCGCAGGTTGACGAAGGTTGCGGCGAAGGCCACGCCGGCTACATATCCAAGCCGACGCTCAACATCGGCCGCATGACGGGCGGCCTCAAGATGAATGTGCTCCCGAGCGAATGCCGCGTCGAGGCGGATATCCGGCTGCCTGTCGGCATGACGCGGGACGAGATGCGTCCCGTCATCGCCGAGATCCTGTCGCGTTTTCCGGAAGCGACCTGGGAAGAGCTGTCGCCGCCGCACGACGCGCCGAACTGGTCCGATCCCGACGGGGAGATGATGCAGATCCTACAGGACACGGTCGTCGGCCTCGGGCGGAGGCGGCCCGTGCCGGTCATCACGCTCGGCGCCACCGATACGCGGCTATGGCGCTACAACGGCGTTCCGGCCTACATCTACGGCGCGTCGCCTGAGACCATGGCAGCGGCCGACGAGAACGTGCTCATCGAGGACTATCTGCACATCCTCAAGACGCACGTGGTGGCGGCGGCGCGCTATCTCGGCTCCGTCTGAGCGGTGCCGGTAGGATGGGAACGACGGTGGCCGGCGCAGCTCACCCGTAGGCCGCCAGCGCGCGGCTCAGGCCGTCGCGGAAACGATAGTAGGCCCCGATGGCGGGAAGAGCCCAGTTCGGGCTGCCGTTGTAGAGGGGGAAGTCCGGGAACTCGGCGAGCTCGAACCCGCACGTCGAATTGGCGCCGCCGACGATACGTCGCGCGGTCTGGTGGCCGAGGTAGGTCATCATCGCCACGCCGCTGCCGTTGCAGCCGAGCGCGTAGTGCATCCCATCCATCACGCCCGTATGCGGCAGCGCGTCCCAGGTGAAGGCGACGTTGCCGGTCCACGCGTGCGTCACGCGGACACCTTTGAGCTGGGGAAAGCGATCGGTCATGAAGCGGTGCAGGATCGGCGCGCTGACGGCGGGCGTGACCGGGGTGAAGCGGGCGCGCCCGCCGAAAATCATCCGCTTGTTGTCCGGTGACATGCGGTAGTAGCAGAGCACCCGCTTGGTGTCGGCGAGCGTGCGCCCCTTGGGGATCAGGGTGCGTGCGAGATCCGGCGGCAGCTCTTCCGTGGCAATGATGTGGCTGGCGAGGGGAATGAGGCGGCGCTTGAGCTCGGGCGTCGCATCGCCCGTGTAGCCGTTGGTGGCAATGACGACATCGCCGGCGGCGATTTCCCCCCGCGAGGTCTCGATGCGCCAGCCGGTGCCGGCTTTCGAGATCGTCTGCACCGCCGCCTTGGCGCAGATCGTGATCTTGCGCCGGCGCGCGGCGTCGAGCAGGCCCTTGTAGTAGAGGGCCGGATGGAGCTTGGCGGAGCGCTCCACCACCATGCCGCCGTAGTAGTAGTCGGACGCCATCTCCTCGCGCTGGCGCGCCCTGGGCACCATGTAGGCGCCCGAGTCCGCCCCGGAGTTGAGGCTGGCAACGCGGCTTTCCTGAAACTTGTAGTCCGACGGTGTCCAGGCCCCGACGAAGCGGCCCTTCTTCTCCCAGAAGCAGTCGATACGCTCGCGCTCGATCAGCGTCTCGATCAGGCTGAAGGCGTCGTGACCCGAGGCGAGGATAACCTTGACGACCTCCGGATCGCGGGTCAGCACCTTGCCGGTGAAGCTCTTGCCGATGTTGACGCCGCCGCTGACACCGCCGCCGCTGCGCGTACTGGCACCGGCGCCGAGCTCGGCGGCCTCCAAAACGCAGGCATCGATGCCGCTATCCGCCAGCTCGATGGCACAGGAGAGCCCGGCGTAGCCGCCGCCGACGATGACCACGCGCGCCTGGCGCGGCACGTCGACGAGGTCGCCCGCGGCCGGCTTGTAGGCCTCCCACCAGTAGGGCATCGGCTTGAAGTCGGGGTGAAGGATATCCGTCTTGGGCATCGATCCGGCCTTTATGGTCGCTACGCTATCGCACAAGCGGCGCTGCTGCCGGGCGCCGCAGCGCGGCCCCGAGCACGAGCAGCGCCGAGATGAGGATGATCTGGATGGCGGACACGGCCGCAACCGTGGGCTCGATCTCGCTCAGGATGTTGTCGAACATCTTCTTGGGCAAGGTCATGTTGGCACCTGAGATGAACATGGCCACCACCAGCTCGTCGAACGAGGTGATGAAGGCGAGGAACGCGGCCGAGTAGACGCTGGGCGCGAGGATGGGCAGGGTGACCGTGCGCACCGCCGCCAGGCGTCCGGCACCGAGGCCCCGTGCGGCGAGCTCGAGGTTGGGGTCGAAGTCGCGCAGGCCGGCCAGCAACACGATGACGACGAACGGCAGGGCAAGCACGGTATGGGCGACGGCCACACCGTACCACTCGCCGATCAGGCCCAGCCGCGAGAACAGGCCGTAGATCGCGATCGAGAGCACGATGTGCGGAACGATGATCGGGGCGGAGATGCCGTTCTCGATCAGCGAGCGGCCGCGGAAGCGGCCCCGCGCCAGGCCGAACGCCAGCGGGATGCCCAGCGCGAGCGCCAGCACGGTCGTGGCGCCGCCGATCTGCAGGCTCCGGTAGGTGGCATCGATCCAGGCGGGGTCGTCGAAATAGCGTGCGTACCACCTGAGAGAGAAGCCGGGCGGCGGAAAGCGCAGGTAGGTGCCCGAGCTGAACGAGATCGGAAACAGCACCAGCAGGGGCAGCATCAGGAAGGCGAATACGAGCCCGCTCGCCACGCGCAGCAGCGCCCGGCCCGGATCGGGACTGCGTCGCTTCTTCCCTCGGCTGGTCATGCGCGCTCGGAGCCCTTCCGTTGATCCGGCATCAGTCGCCCAGGTGCCGGGCGACACCCTGGTTGAGCAGCCAGAAGAAAAACAGCGTCACCGCCAGCAGGATAACCGACAGGGCACCGGCGAAATTCCAGGCCAGGAACTCCCGCACCTGCTGCTCGATGACCATGGCGAACATCAAGACCTTGCCGCCTCCGAGGAGCGCCGGCGTGATGTAGAAGCCCAGGGAGACCACGAAGACCAGGGTCACGCCGGCCACGATGCCGCGCAGCGTCATGGGCAGGTAGATCGTGGTGAGCACGCGCGTGGCGGATGCGCCAAGGCCACGCGCCGCTTTGGGCAGGTCGGGATCGATGCGCGTCACGGCGCTGTAGATCGGCAGGATCATGAACGGAAGCATCACGTGCACCATGCCGAGCACGACAGCCATCTTGCTGTTGAGCAGCCGCAGCGGCGTTTCCATCATGCCGGAGTCGATCAGCAACCGATTGATGATGCCGTTGCGCCCTAGCAGAACCATCCAGGCGTAGGTGCGCACCAGTACGCTGGTCCACAGCGGCAGCATGACGAAGGCGAAACCGATCGCGCGCCATATCGGCGTGGTGGTCGCCAGCAGGAAGGCGACCGGGTAGCCGATGAGGAGGCAACAGAGCGTGACGATGGCTGCGATCTCGAAGGTGCGCAGCAGGATGGTGGTGTAGAGGCCGCCGGTCAGCGCCTTCCCGTACCAGTCGAGGGTGCCGCCTTCCAAGCTCAAGGCGAACAGGCGGCCGAGCGGCAGCACGAACAGGAGCACCAGCAGCAATAGGGCAGGCAAGGTCAGGGCGAGCGCACCCAGGTTGAGCGGGCTGCTGATCGCGTTGCGAGGGCGCGCGAGGGGCTGACCGGCGGCTGCTTCCGAGACGGCCATCGCGTCACTGCACCTCGATCAGGCGGGCGTCGGCCGCGTGAAAGCCCGCCGCAATCGCATCGCCGGCCTGATAGCGGCGGCTGCTGGGCCC
>DATFCC010000407.1:0-3118 GCA_035253505.1 Hyphomicrobiaceae bacterium | reverse complement strand
CCTACAGCGGCAGCTGCTCCACCTCGGCGGGGCCGCTGACGGTCACGTCCAGGTCCTTGATGAGCCCGTTGGAGATCGAGTAGACCCAGCCGTGCACGGCAAGGCTCTGCCCGCGCGCCCACGCCTCCTGCACGAACACGTCGGAGCCGACGTTGCGCACCTGGCGGATGACGTTGAACTCGCAGAGCCGGTTCAGGCGCGCCTGCAGGTCCGGGATCTTGTCGAGCACCTGGCGATGCTCGCGGTAGATGTCGCGGATCGGGTGCAGCCAATGATCGACCAGGCCGCGCCGGCGCCCGTCGATGGCGGCCGCCACGCCGCCGCAGCCGTAGTGGCCCACCACCATGATGTGCTTGACCTTGATCACGTCGACCGCGAACTGCAGCACCGAGAGATAGTTGGCATCCTGCGGCGGCGCCAGGTTGGCGACGTTGCGATGCACGAACAGCTCGCCCGGGTCCAGATCGACGATCTCGTTGGCGGGAACCCGGCTGTCGGCGCAGCCGATCCACAGGTACTCGGGCGCCTGCTGGCGCTCCAGCCGCTTGAAGAAATCCGCATCCGTCGATGTCTTGCGCGCGGCCCAGGCGCGGTTCTTGGCTTTCAGGTGATCCAGCATGCTGCTCTCGTCGTCTTTGTTGGGTGCCGCGCGGGGCAGAAGGCCGTTGTCTTCAACGCCCTGGCGGGAATCAAGGCCTTTCCTTGCTCGTGATGCCGAGCCCCTCGAGGTAGACCAGCGTGCCCGCCTCGAGCAGCTCCTCCGGCTTCATGGGCAGCCTTCGCCGCGCTGCATCGCCGCGCGCAAACAGGCTGGCGATGCCGTGCGACAGGGCCCAGATGTGCAGCGCCATCATCATGGCCGGCGGCCGCCTGCCCGGCGGCAACGCCGCAGCAATGGTCTCGCAGGCGTGGCGCAGGACCGCAAGGGCCCGGTCGCCCGCCTCCTGCAGCTCGCGATGCTCCGATACCGGCAATCCCGCCTCGAACATGGCCGAGAAGTAGGCCGGCTCGTCGCGGGCAAAGCCCAGGTAGGCACCGCCCATGCGCTCGAGCGCCACCCGCGGGTTGGGCCGGCCCTCGTCCCAGGCTTCGGACAGCCGCCGCTCGAACTCCTGGAAGCCGCGCCGGGCAACGTCCGCCATCAGCGCGTCGCGATCGCGGAAGTGACGATAGGGCGCGGCCGGGCTGACGCCCGCCTGCCGGGCCGCCTCGGCGAAGGTGAAGCCCGCGGGCCCCTTCTGCGCAATCAGGTCCAGCGCGGCGCTGATGAGCGCCTCACGCAGGTTGCCGTGATGATAGCTGCGCCGCCCGCCGCGGCCGGTCCAACTCATGACACGAGGTTCTAGCGCAATCGGCGGCCGATGCACACAACCGCTCAGCCCGCGGTCTGCGCCGCTTTGCGGCGCACGAGTTGCCGGCAAAACCAGGCCGCAACCGACAGCACGACGAGGGCCGAGATCAGAAAGATGGGCCGCCCGCCGTAGCGGTCCATCAGCGGGGCAGCCAGGACGACGCCCACCGACTGGCCGCAGAACAGCATGAAGGCGAACAGCGAGACGGCCAGGCCCCTGGCGTGCGGCGCCATCTGCGTGGCGTTGGTCTGCAGCGTGTTGTGGAGCATGTAGAAGCCGAGGCCGACCATCGCAATGCCGGGAACGGCAAGCCATGCCCACGGAATGAGCGCCAGGGAGGCGTAGCCCGCGGCGAGGATAGCACCTCCGATCAGTGCAAGCCGCGCTTGCCCGAGCCAGGGCACGAGGCGCCCGGCCGTCAGCGAGTAGCACAGCGCGCCGATGCCGAACGCCGCCAGCAGGGCGCCAACGGCCCCCAGGCTCAACCCGAAGCGCTCGTGTAGATCGGCGCCCACGTAGGCCAGCGCCCCGAACATGGCCATGCCCTCGATGAACACGCTGATGAGCACCGTGCGCACCCATGCATCGCGCAGGACGGCGCGGGCCGATGCAGCCGCACCGAGCCACTGAACGCGCCCTGATGTCGGGGGCGCGATCTTCAGGCGGCGCATCTCCGCGAGCAGCAGCAAGCCCGCAACCACGTGCACCAGCCCCATCAGCACCAGCGTGAAGCGCCAGCCGATGAGGTCGCCGAGCAGCCCGCCCGCAGCCTGGCCGAAGACGATGCCCATGATCTGACCGGAGATGTAGCGGGCAAGCACCGGCTGGCGCTGCTCGTAGGGCACCACGTCGCCGATCCAGGCGATGGCGACCGGGATGATCGCCGCCGCGCCCATGCCGGCGAAAAACCGCGTTACGGCCAGCGGCTCGAGGGCGGGCATGGTGGCGGAGACGAGCGTGGCGGCACCCGCCCACAGCGAGCCCAGCACCACGGTCCGCAGCCGTCCGCGGGCGTCGCTCAGAGGCCCGATCACCACCTGAAGCACGCCGTAGGCGAGGGCAAAGCCCGTCACGGTGAGCGAGGCGGTGCCGACGGTGACGCCCAGTTGCCGCGCGATCTGCGGCAGCAGCGGATCGCACACGCGCAGGTTCGCGGCACTGGCGAACGAGGCAAGCGCCAGCAGGGCGATCGCGCGCACGGGCACGTCACCGCAGTGAGCATCGGCCTCGAGCCGATCCGTTTCATGGGCCATGGCCAATGGCTAGGCGGCAAGCCGCGCCTTGTCGAGAGGGCGCGCGGGCCTGCACGACAGGCATGCTGCCCCGGCCCGCCGCGGCTACTTGCAGATCCTGCCCGTCCCGTCGCGGCCGTGGCGGGCGAGATCGAGGTGGAAATGATCGCGGTGATTGATGTCGTAGGCCGGCCCCAGCACGGTGGTGAACACGCTGCAGGCGCCGCGGTGCACGTCGCGCAGGAAATTGCGCTCGGCGAGCGCGCCCCACCATCCGCTCTTGACGCTGACGGTGCGCCCGTCGTGCAGCACGAAGCCCGCCACGTCGAGGGCGTTGGCGTGGCCGTGCTCGGACAGGGATGCGCCGTTGACGTTGTTCATGGGCCGGCAGGAATAGGAGGCGGCCACCTTCAACTCGACGACCGGGGACCCGAAGTGATGATGGGCGGCCGGCAGCACCACCTGCTCGACCCAGCGGTCGATGGCCGGCACCATCTGACAGCGCAGCAGCGCCGAGGGACGCAATTGCACCCA
>DATFCC010000406.1:0-3975 GCA_035253505.1 Hyphomicrobiaceae bacterium | reverse complement strand
TTGCAGCCCGGCTGGACCCCAGCCGTTGCGTGGCATCGGTGCCCGCCATACGCTCGGATTATCGATAAATGTCCGCCGCCAACCCTGCTGATCGGTCAGCCGGTGGCATCGAGCAGAGCCGTCGCACAGGAGGAAAGGGATGCGCAACAGCAGGATCGAGGTGCGAGCGATCGCGGGCAGCATCGGCGCCGAGATACACAACGTCGACGTCAGCAAGGAGCTCGACGATCCGACCATCGCCGACATCCGTAAGGCCCTGCTCGACCACTGCGTGATCTTCTTCCGCAACCAGAAGCTCGACGTCGATCGCCACAAGGCGTTCACGCGCCGGTTCGGCGAGATCTTCATCCATCCCAACTACAAGGGCGTGCAGGCCGATCCCGAGATCGTGCAGATCACGCGCGAGCCGGGTGACAAGAAGATCGTCGGCGAGGAGTGGCATGCCGACACGACGATGTGCAAGGAGCCGCCCATGGGCGCGATCCTCTACGCCATCGAGGTGCCGCCCTATGGAGGGGACACGCTCTTCGCCAACCAGTACCAGGCCTACGAGACGCTGTCGGAGGGCATGAAGAAGATGCTGTCCGGCATGCGTGCGCTGCACTCCGACCGCAAGGTCGCAGGCCCCCGGGCCAACATGAATGCGCAGCGCTCCACCAAGGTGCGCGAGGACGCCGACTGGCGCGAGACGGTGAGCTCCCATCCCGTGGTGGCCACCCATCCCGAGACCGGGCGCAAGCTGCTCTACGTCAACCACTCCTACACGGTGTGCTTCGAGGGCATGACGGAGGAGGAGAGCCGGCCGCTGCTGGGCTACCTGCTGGACCATGGCCACCGCCCGGAGTTCACGTGCCGGTTCCGGTGGGAAACAGGGTCCATCGCATTCTGGGACAATCGCGTCTGCAAGCATTTGGCCATTCACGATGCCGGCCCCTTCCGGCGGGTGATGCGCAGAACCCAGATCGCCGGCGGGCCTTGGATCACCTGAAGCTCGACGGCATGCAGGATGGAGGGTGAAGCCGGATGGCCGTCGTTCTGCAGGAAACACTGCGCGCCGTATTCTACGCGCCCTTCTACGCGGCGCTGGCCCTCGACGCCTACGGCCAGGAAGGTGTCGATATCCGTTTCGTGAGCTCGCCCACGCCGTCGGCAGCGGCCAAAGGCCTTGCGGATGGTTCGGTCGACGTCGGCTGGGGCGGGCCCATGCGCGTCATGCTGACGAACGAAAAGGAGCCGGGCAGCGATCTCGTGTGCTTCTGCGAGGTGGTTACGCGCGACCCGTTCTTCCTGCTGGGAAGAGAGCCCCGGCCGCACTTCGGCGTGGGCGATCTCATGGGCCGCCGTGTGGCGACCGTGAGCGAAGTGCCGACGCCCTGGCTGTGCCTGCAGGAGGACTTGCGCCGCGCCGGTTTCGACCCGGCTGCGCTCGATCGCATCACCGGGCGCTCGATGGCCGAGAACACTGCCGCGTTGCGGAGCGGCGCGACGGATGTTGTCCAGGTGTTTCAGCCCTTCGCGGAGGAGCTGATCGAGGATGGCGGCGGCCATATCTGGTACGCGGCGGCCAGCCGCGGCCCAACCTCGTACACCACGCTCTACGCCCGCAGGCCGGTGCTCGACAGGCGTCGTGACGAGTGCCTGCGCATGACGCGAGCGCTCTACCGGACGCTCAAATGGGTGCACGCCTCGGCGGGCGAGCGGATCGCCGCCGCCATCGCGCCGTACTTCCCTGATGTGCCCCGCCAGCGGCTCGCGCGTGCGCTTGATCGCTACAAGTCGCTCGGCATCTGGGGGAAAGACCCGCGGTTGCCGCGCTCGGGCTACGAGCGGCTGCGGGCCGGCATGGTTTCGGGCGGCCTGATCGTGGCGGGCACGCCATACGAGACCGCCGTCGACAACTCGTTAGCCGAGAAGGTGATGGCGGAGGAGCCGCCGGCCCTCATGAGCTGACGTGGGCGCGAATGAAAGCGCCTGCCGATTTCAAGGCCGCGCGCCCAGCCGGCACGCGTGCGGACCACAGCGGCCATGCGTGGATCATGTGCGGCCACACCTCCAACGTGACGCGGACATCGGCGGAGGCAGCGCGTGCAGCGATGCGGATCGCATCGTCGAGAAGCGTTTCCGCCGAGCCTACCTGCACGAGGAGCGGTGGCAGTCCTGCCAGATCCGCGTGGATCGGCGAGATGAGAGGCGATCCGGCATCGGCATCGCCAAGGAAGCTCGCCGCCAACTCCTGCAGGTAGGTCTTGGAGATGATGGGGTCGACCGAGGCCTTCGTGGCAAGCGAGCCGCCCGTCATCTGCAGGTCGGTCCAGGGCGAGACGAGCCAGGCGCACGCCGGTAGCGGCTTGCCAGCGTCACGGAGGCTCAGCATCAAGGCCAGCGACAGGTTGCCGCCGGCGCTGTCGCCGCCGATGGCGATGCGGGTCGCGGGCAAGCCGGAAGCGAGCAGGGCATCATAGACCGCGCGTGCATCCTGGAGCGCTGCAGGGTAGGGGTTTTCGGGCGCCAGCCGATAGCCGACGGCAACCGCCCTGATGCCGGCGGCGCGGCCCGCTTCCGCGGCCATGCCGCGATGACTGTGGATCGAGCCTGACGCGTAACCGCCGCCATGGAAGAACACGAGAACGCGACTGTCATCGCTGCCGGGCGTAGTCGACCACTCCGCCTCGACTCCCCCGATGCGTGTCGGCTCGAACCTGATGTCCCCGGCTACTCCGAACGCAGAACCGATCTCATCGAGCCGCTGACGGCGCTCGGCAAGCGTGGTGGGCCTGGGCTTCGACACCAGCAGGCGCCGCACTTCATCGATGCCGTCGTCGTTCATCAGGGATGCGCGCCTGGTTGATCCACACGCCTCGCAATATGGCAATGCGTGCGGAGCATGACCAGCCGGAACAGTGGTTGGCGTGCGCGCTCAAGCCTGCTTTCATGCAGTGGCGGGCCGCCGCGACGGCCACCATCGAGGAGGAACGCCTATGAGCCAGGCTCTGTCAGGCATCCGCGTCATCGACATGACGCACAACCAGGCCGGCCCGGCCTGCGCGCAGATGCTGGCGTTTCTGGGCGCCGACGTCATCAAGCTCGAGGAGCCCAAGGGCGGAGACGTCGCCCGCACCAACCTGCGCGACCGCAAGGACACCGACAGCCTGTTCTTCCTTGTGCTCAACGCCAACAAGAAGAGCCTGACGCTCAACCTCAAGACCGAGGAGGGAAGGGAACTCTTCAAGCAGGTGATCGCCAAGTCGGACGTGCTGGTCGAGAACTTCGGGCCCGGCGCGCTCGACCGCCTGGGCCTCGGCTACAAGGCGCTGTCCGAGCTCAATCCGCGGCTCATCTATGCGACCATCAAGGGCTTCGGCACCTATGGGCCCTACAGCGGATTCAAGAGTTTTGAGCCCATCGCCCAGGCCATGGGCGGGGCCATGTGCGTGACAGGGTTCGCCGACGGGCCGCCAACCTACGTGTGGCCCTCGATCGGGGACTCCGGCACCGGCATGCACATGACGATCGGCATCCTGGCCGCGCTGCAGCAGCGGCACGCCACCGGCAAGGGCCAGCATGTGGAGGTGTCGATGCAGGACTCGGTGGTGAACATCTGCCGCGTCAGCTTGCGCGACCATCAGCGCTACGGCCATCCGCCGCCGCGCACCGGCAACCAGCTCGGCCGCAACGTGCCCGGCACCACCTATGCCTGCGCGCCCGGTGGTCCCAACGACTACGTCTTCCTCTTCGCGCAGCCGCAGATGTGGGATGCGGTCGTCAAGGTGATGGGCCAGCCGGAGCTGGCGGCGGACCCGCGCTTCAAGACGCTGGAGGCACGCTGGGAGAACCGGCAGGCGCTCGACGCCATCATCGAGGCGTGGACCCGCCAGCGCACCAAGCATGAGGTGATGCGCCTGATGGGCGACGCCGGCGTGCCGTGCGGCGCCTGCCAGGATACAGGCGAGGTGCTGGCCGATCCGCATCTGCGGG